>CALGGJ010000020.1 GCA_937915745.1 uncultured Prevotellaceae bacterium
TCGAAAATAAACTTAAAATCATCTAAACGCTAATGACCGATTTGGGTTAAACCCAAATCGGTCATCAGACTGTTTCGCCCTTTTATGACTCCCTTTTTTATTCTACAGGTTTTGCCGATAGCGGGTATTTGTAATGCCTATACCCGGCATCCCATCGGCTGATATCCTATATCGTTTTTTCTACATTCCACATGAATGCACGCAGCCCGAGCATTTCGGAATCGAGGTCAAGTTCGTGCAGACGCTTCAGAATAGGCTCTGCCTGCGTGTCTTCGACGACGGTGATGATGGTGCTGCACATCGACGGCCATGCGTGGCTGCCGTAGTGTGGGTCGCCGGTTTTACTGCCACGGCCCTGAGTCTGCTCCATCATGGTGAATCCGCGGGCATTGGAGCGGTCGAGTATTGCTATGACCTTCTCGTAGTGAGCCTGATCGAATGAAATCATTATTGCCTTCATGCGTGGTTATGATGTTTTATGGTTTTGGAATCACAAGGAACTTAATCCTCGTCTATGAATTTCATCTCTTTGTCTTTATTCTCCTTCCAATAAGCGTCTAGTTCACGTTTCTTGCGCATCGACTTACGCTGGTTCTTCACACCCACACCACCGAATATGCAGAACATCGACGGCACGTAGATGAGTGTAAGCATGGTCGAAACGGTGAGACCTCCGATAACGCTGATGCCGAGCGGCCTCCACATCTCCGAACCCACACCGTGGCTCACGGCCATAGGAACCATACCGAGGATGGTTGTGAGCGATGTCATGAGGATAGGACGCAGACGGCTTCGTGCTGCGACGGTAGCTGCACGTATGAGGCCGTAGCCGCGTTCGCGCATAAGCTGGGTGTAGTCTATGAGCACGATACCGTTCTTCACGACGATACCGATGAGCATCACTCCACCGAGCATCGACATGACGTTGATGCTGGTGCCTGTCAGCACGAGCGCGAATATGATGCCTGAGAATGCGAATATGATGGATATGATGATGATGAACGGATATGTCAGGCTCTCAAACTGGGCTGCCATCACAATAAACACAAGTATGATGATGAGTACGGCCAGTGTTCCGAGGTCGCGGTTGCTGTCTTGCTGGTCTTCGTACGAACCTGCCACCTGAACGGACACATCGCTCGGAATGTCCATATCGGCCAAGAGCCGGTTGCCGAGTTCCACACCGTCAGACAGTGCTTCGCCGTCTTTCATTACCGCACTCACTGTCACTATGCGCTGACGGTCTTTGCGTTCGATGGTTGGAGGTATGGCCGACTCGGAGACTGTTGCTATGTCGCGAATTTTTATGTTTTTGCCCATCCCGTTGGGTATGAGCATGTTTTCGATATCTGCAACCGATGTGCGGTTTTCAACCTCGTAGCGCACTTTTATGTCGTATTCCTCACCGTCTTCACGATAGTACGACATGAGCGAGCCATTAATCAGGTTACGCACCGTGGCGGCTGCCGACGACATGCCAAGCCCCTGCTGTGCCAGCTTCTCGCGATTGAAGTTGATTACGATTTCCGGCTCGTAGTCGGAGCGTGAGATGAGAGCCTGTGCCACAATGTCGCTTTCCTGAAAACGACGGCGCAAATCGACGGCTACGTCGTAGGTCTCATCCATGTCGTAACCGTAAATCTCGAATGTGGCCGTCTGCTGTCCACCCATCGACGACTGCTGTCCGCCAAGCATGATGTTGTATTTTGCCAGTTCGGGGATAGCCTTGCAGTCGGCGCGCATCTCGTCGCATATCTGCGCCAGGCCTTGCGAACGCTCGTTGGACGGGCAGAACGACACGTTGAACGAGATGATGTGCGAACCGCTTGAACGCAGTGAAGCAAAGGCGTTGTTGTCGCCTGCCTGACCTATGGTGAAGTTGCAGGCACTGATGATATCTTTATAGCGATCCATCCATGTGTTGGCCAGGAATGTAGCTACCTCCTCGGCCTTTTCCACACGGGTGCCGATAGGCAACTCGAGGGTTGCACCCACACGTGCCGAGTCGTTGGCCGGGAAGAACTCGCTCTTCACACCTGCCAGCTGCATCAATACAATGCTGAGGGCGAAGAACAGGAGGCTGCCCACGATGACGATGGCACGATGGCGCACGGCCCAGTTGATACGGCGCTCGTACCAGTCATCGAGTCCGTCGAGCATACGCTGTATCGGACCATATACCTTCTTGAACAGCTTGCTCTGCTTTTTCTGGAGGCGCAGCATCTGTGAACAGAGCATCGGTGTGAACGACAGGGCCGAAGTGGTGGATATGGTCATGATGATACACATCATCCATCCCAGCTGCTTGAAGAGTACTCCTGTCATGCCCGATACCATTGTGAGCGGGAAGAACACCGCAATCATCGTGAGGGTTGATGCTATTACCGATATAGCAACCTCGTTGGTGGCGTGGATGGCGGCCTGCTTGGGGTCGGAGCCTCGCTCGATGTGTGTCGTCACATTTTCGAGTACCACGATGGCATCATCCACCACGCTTCCGATGGCTATTGACAGACATGAGAGCGATATGATGTTGAACGAGCCACCCGTGGCATAGAGGTAGATGAACGATGCGATGAGCGACATCGGTATTGTGATACCGATTATGAGTGTGGCTCTCCACCTGCCGAGGAACACGAATACGACGAGGATTACGAAGAGCATTGCGTATGTGATGGTCTCGGTAAGTGAATTTACGGTGTTGGTGATGTTGTCTGACGTGTTGACGATGATGCCGAGCTTGACGTCTGAAGGCAGGTTTTTCTGTAGTGTCGGCATCATTGCAAGCACCTTGTCGGATATTGCCACTGAGTTGGCGCCGCTTTGTTTCTGTACGATAATCATGGCACCCTGCACTCCGTTGGTGAATGTGCGCTGCGAGCGTTCTTCGACATCATCGACAATGCGTGCCACGTCTTTCAGGTAAACCAGTTTGTCGCCGTTTGTACCCACTACCACATCGCGCATTTGCTGCGGGTCGGTGAATTCTCCTTCCACACGCACTGTGTAGGTCTGTGTTCCTATATCTACCGTTCCGCCTGTTACGTTTTGGTTTTCTGCTGCTATGGCAGCGCTTATTTGTTGTGCGCTCAGCCCGTATGCCTCCATCTTGTTGGCATCCATGTAGATGTTGATTTCGCGCACTGGTGCACCCGATATCGATACCGAACCCACTCCGTCGATTCGTGCCAGTGGGTTGGCTACGTTTTCGTCGAGAATCTTGTAGAGTGCTTTCTGACTTTCCTGGGCCTGTGCCGACATGAGGATGATAGGTATCATGTCGGTTGAGAACTTGAACAGTATCGGTTGGTTGGCGTCGTTTGGCAGTGAGTTGGATACCATGTCGAGCTTGTCGCGTACGTCGTTTGTGAGGACGTCGATGTCGTATCCGTATTCAAATTCGAGTGTGAGTACCGATACGTTCTCGCGCGAGTTCGAGGTTATGTGCTTGAGGTGCTCTACCGAGTTGAGTGTGTTCTCCAGCGGTCGTGTCACGTTGTTTTCTATATCGTTGGCCGATGCTCCGTTGTAGTAGGTCATAATCATGATGGTGTTGGTATCGATGTCGGGCATGAGGTCGATTGGCAGCTTCATGGCCGAGTAGATACCGAATATGATTATTGCAAGGAATGCAAGGCTGGTCATTATCGGGCGGCGTACCGCCCCTTCGTAAAGGCTCATCTTGTATTGTGTGATATTATTGTGTTAATAATCGTATGTTGTTATGTTGACACATGTATGTTGTTGTGTCGGGGCGATGGTGTGTGTGGTTGTGTGCCGGTTTTTATTCCACCACCTTCACTTCCTTGCCGTTGGCCAGTCGCGACATACCTGCCACAACGACTTGTGAGCCTGGATTTACGCCTTCTATTATCTCGTATTGGTCGCCTATGTGTTTGCCCAGCACGACTCGTTCGTAGCTCACCTTGCCGTCTTTGTATGTATAGACGTATCGGTCGCCGGCTCCCACTTGTTTCACGAGTGCCATGTCGGGAATCATGACGCGTTCGATTTCGTCGAAGTTGATGGTGGCTCGTGCAAACATGCCCGGACGCACTTTCTGTGAGTTGTTCGGAACTGTCACTTCCACTGGGAATGTGTGGGTAGTCTGGTCTATGGTTGGATATACTATTGATACTTTTCCGCCGAATATTTCATCGGGATAGGCGTCGAGTTCAATCTGCAGCGGCATGCCTACGGTCATGTTGCTGTAGTATATTTCTGATACGTTTATGATGAGTTTCACCGGGTTGAGTTGTTCGATGGTGAGTATTGGCTGTCCGCTGTACATGTCGCCGTTGTCGTAGTTGCGCGCCGTCACTACCCCGTTTACCGGAGCCAGCAGTTGTGTGTTTTGCATGAGCTGGTGGTATTGTGTCGAGAGTATGTCGAGTTGCATCTTTGCGTTGTCGTATTCTGCCTTGGAGGCTCCGCCTACTGCATATAGCTGGCTTGTCCGGTTGAATTCCACTTTCTGGTTTTCTATCTGGAGTTCGAGTTGCTTGAGGTTGGATGCGTCGAGTTGTACGAGCATTTGTCCCTTCCTCACCTGGTCGCCTACTTCTGCGTATATCTTTTCGATGCGGTATGGTGTGTTTGGTGCGATGTTGTTTTTTACGTCGCTTTCCACGGTTGCTGTGTAGGTCTCGGTTTGCGGCACCATTTGTTGTTCAACATTGGCAATCTTTACTTCCGGACGCTCGTCGGCTGGTGCTGTGTTGGTTTCTTTCTCGCTGTTGTTGCAGGCGGCGAGTGTCAGGAGGCTGAGCAGTGTTGCGATGAGTGTTGATTTGTTGTGTATCATATCTTGTTTCGTTTTTTTATTATCGATTAGTAATTCTCGCGTCCAAGTGTGTAGTCGAGGCTTGCCTTGGCCACGAGGTAGTCGTATATCGACTGGTTGTATGTGAGTTGTGCCGATGTGAGTGCGACTTCGCTTTGGTTGAGTTCAAGTATTGTGCCGCGTCCCACTTCATATCGTTTGGCTGCAATCGACACTGCTTTGTCGGCCTGGCGCACTGCTTCCTTGTTGCTTTGTGTCTGTGCTATCGACGAGGCCATGTTCTGCTTGTAGCTTTCGACGGCCATTGTGAGTTGGCGCTCGGTGTTGAGGCGGTTGTCGTCGAGTTGGGAGAGTTGCAGCTTGCTGGTTTTCAACTTGGTCCAGTTTGATGCGCGGAATATAGGTATGCTTACCGATATGGTGAACGATGCCGACGGGCTCCAGTCGTAGTCCCACAGGCTCCAGTTGGAGTTGTAGAGCGACTGGTATTGTCCGTTGAGTACGAAGGCCACGGTAGGCATGAAGTTGGTGCGTTGTATCTTGAGGGCACGTTCCATGATGGCGCGGTTCATGTCTATCTGCCTCAGTGTGGAGTTACCGTCGAGTTCGGATGCCGATGCCTGCATGTCGGGCAGTTGCAGGCCGTTTTCGTAGTTTTCGAGACGGTCGTCTATGCTCACTTTCACGTTCGGGTCTATTCCCATCAGCACTTTCAACTGCAGTTCGGCCAGGGTGAGGCCGGTTTGGGTGCTCACCAGGCTTGAGTTCATCGACCTCATCTGCACTTCGGCGCTTATCTTGTCGTATTCGCTCACCTTGCCTACATCAAATTTTGCCTTCACCACGTCGTAGTTTTCCTTGCTTGTGTTGTAGCTCTCCTGCATCACCTTATACGAATCTTGAGCCAGCAGCATCTGGTAGAAGGCTTTTGTCACCTGGTTCACCAGGTCGAGCCGCGAGCTGCGTGCCTTCTCTTGTGCCAGCTCGATGTCTTGCTTTGTCAGCTTCATGTTCTGATATACGGCTGGCGCAAATAGGGGGATGCTGAGGGTTCCGGCCAGAGCGCCCGTGTTGGTGTTGTCCTTTCCCATTTTAAACTTGTTGCCTCCAAGGTTCATTTCGGCAGCAAGCAGTGTGTGCTGAATGGTGGCTGTGGCCGATGCCTCGGGCAGCAGGGCCTGCCAGGCCTCTTCGTCGGCAATCTTTTTCAGCTCGACGTCTTTGTCGGCTACCTTGATCGTAGGGTTTTCGGCAAGAGCTATGTCAACCGCCTGTCTGAGTGTCAGGTTCAGCTGCTGACCGTGTATTGCAGTTGTGGCCAGCAGCGTCGATACACTCAAGAGCATCGTTTTTACTGTTTTCATCTCGTTCTTTTATAATGCTTTGTGATTGATAAATTCCTGAAATCGGGTGCAAAGTTAATACATTTATTGTTCATACACAAACTTGTGTGACCAAAAACACCCTTTTACCGACCTTTTAACAATAATTAAAGCAGTATTCTACTTGATACCTCCTGCAGCCCGACTCCTTGGCAAATCGCAGCAGCGGCTCACCTGTAATGATTGCTGACGCCTGCTGACAGTAAAAACATATCGGTGTGTCAGGAGTAAAACACCCTAAGATGTAGAAGTATTTGCCCGAGAGTCCTGGAGCATTCTTAAAACTGTGGAGCAATTTTAATAAATTGTGCCGCAGTTTTAATAAATTCTCGTCACAATTTTAATAAACTGTCCCACGGTTTTAAGAATGCTCCATGGTTCGCAGGCAAATACTTCAAGGACTTCGAATCTTCGCGTACACGCGCGCGTATGTTATTTAATGTGTGTGCCTCAAGACGTTCATGTTCGTGCTGCCCTATTCCGGACGAACCAGCCACTACAAGGGAGCCGTCATCACCATAAACACAACGACAGGAGCCGCATGTGCAGCTCCCGTCGTATGGCATTGTGTGCAGTCGGAGAGTCCGGCCGGTTTTACTTGCCGTGGTTCTCGCTCGACACAGAGAGCGACTTGCGTCCCTTCTTGCGACGTGCCGACAAAACGCGGCGTCCGTTCTTGGTTGCCATGCGCTGACGGAATCCGTGCTTGTTCACTCTCTTGCGGTTGTGTGGTTGGAATGTACGTTTCATATCTGTTATTTTTGGTTGTTATTCGTTTTTGATGCGCAAACAGCGTGCAAAATTAGTGATTTTATGTAAACTGGCAAAGGATTTAGCGGATTTTCGCTTGGTTTCTTGGTCATTTTATGAAAAAAAACTACATTTGCACTTGATTTCGGAGCAACACTGAACCCGAAACACGCTTACGCATCGTTAACATCTAATTAAATAAAGATTATGGCAATATTAGCAGGTGATATTAAAAAAGGAGTATGCCTTCGTCTCGACGACGGTAAGATTTGGGTAGTCATCGACTTCCTCCACAAGAAACCAGGAAAGGGAAACACCGTGATGATTACAAAACTGCGCAACGTGGAAGACGGCCGAGTGCTGGAACGCACATGGATTGTAAGTGCAAAACTGGACGATGTGACAGTGTCGCACCAGCAGTTCCAATACCTCTACAAAGAAGGTGAAGACATGGTATTCATGAACACCGAGACCTTCGAACAAGTGAACATAGCCAAAGACCTCATCACAGGCGGCGACTTCCTCAAGGAGGGCGAAACCATGGTGATGGCCTCGATAGACGACCAAACAGGTGCGATACTCACGGCCGAGGCACCGGTGAAAATCATCTTAAAGGTGACCTACACCGAGCCGGGACTGAAGGGCGACACCGCAACCAACGCCACCAAGCCTGCCACACTCGAGACAGGGGTAGAAATACGCGTGCCACTGTTCATCAACGAAGGCGACCTCATCGAGGTTGACACACGCGACGGAAGCTACGTATCGCGCAAGTCGTGATACACCTCAACCGCCGGGAACCCGACGGCCGGAGCTTTGTGCCAACGCTGCAGAGCCCCTGAATGCATAGCCCACCCATCAACAGCACGACCAGGGATGTAGTCATCTACTACCACCCCGGTCGTGTTGGTTTCGTACTGTCGTAAAGCCGGATGCCCGGTTTGGCCTACAGGTTTCTGTTGAAGAAGTCGATGAGTGTCGTACGCAGGTGGCGGCTGGTACCCTCCCCCTCGCTGATGCCATGCGTGCGCATAGGGTAACTAACCTGATAGAATGTCTTACCGAGCGAGATGAGACGATTTACCAGCATTTCGGTGTTTTGGTAGTGTACGTTGTCATCGCCTGTGCCGTGTATGAGCAGCAGGTTACCTTGCAGACCCTCTGCATGGTTGATAGGACTTCCGCGGAAGTAGCCGTTGGGATTGGCCTGTGGCGTATTCATATATCGCTCCTGATATATGGTGTCGTAGAGACGTTGGTCGCTGACGAAGGCTATAGCCACTCCCGTCTTGAATACATCGGGATAGCGGAACATGGAGTTGAGTGTCTGGGCACCGCCACCACTCCATCCTGTGATGCCAATGCGGTCGCGGTCCATGAACGGGAACATGTCGCATAGCGCCAGCACGCCTCGTGCCTGATCTTCGGCCGATGCCACGCCCACCTCGCCGTAGATACACTTGCGCCATTGACGCCCGCGCGGCGATGCAGCGCCTCGGTTCTCAATACTTACCACGATATAACCCTGATTGGCCAGATAGTGCCAGAAGAGACTGCGTTCCCAGTGATTCTGCACTGTGGCCGACGCTGGTTCGCCATACACATAGTCGATGACCGGATATTTCTTGTCGGGATCGAAATCGTAAGGCTTGATAATCCAAGCGTCGAGCATGAGTTCGCCGCTCTTCACCTTCACAAATTCCTTCTTGCCCATGTTGATGTTCTGCATCCTGGCCTGTGCCTCGAAATTGGTTTCCACCGTGTGGTCAACACTCCATTTGCCCCTCTTGCTCATCTCGAGCAGTGTATATACAGGCACATGCGTTGCAGTAGAAAAGGTCTCGAGAGCATAGTCGTAGTCGGGCGAGAACTGGTAGGAGTATTGTCCCGCCTCGGCACGTTTGCGGCTGGCAGTGGTTATGTTTTCAACAAGCACCTTGCCGCTTGCATTTGCCCGATACAGATAACGCTCGGTTGCACGGTCGGGCTCTGTGGCAATGAAATATATGTATCCACGTTTCTCGTCGTAGGCCACTTCTTCAATCACGTCGTAGGCACCCGGAGTGATACACTCCCACTGTCTGCCATCGGTTGACACCCTATACAGGTGGCGCCATCCGTCGCGTTCGGATGTAAAGATGAAACCTTTGTTACCCGGGAGCCAGTGTATATTGTCATTGGTCTCAACCCAGGCGTCGTCGGTGTCTTCACACAGAAGCGTAAGGCTGTTGCTGCCCGTAGTCGGTGTAATGACATATTTCCACACCTTGTTGTGATTTTGCTGACGGTTCATCTGCTGAATAATGAGCGTGTTGGTGCCAGGGATGAACTCCATGCGTGGAATGTAGTTCTCACGTTGGTCGCCGGGAATGTCAATCCATGTGATGCCCCCCGATTGTGTGTCGATATATCCTACCTTCACAGCCGAGTTGAGCGTTCCGGCCTTCGGATAAGGAAAGTGCTTAATGGTAGGGTAGATATCGCTCACGTTGTCTATGATGTCAAACCAACCCGTACCACCCGAGTTGCTCCACCAGAAAGCGATGTAGCGGCTGTCGCCACTCCAGCGGAAGCCGTCGCGGCAGTCGAACTCCTCTTCATACACCCAGTCGAATGTACCGTTGATGATTGAATCATTACCATCGGTCGTCAGTTGGCGCCGGTTTGGAGAATAAAGAGAGCAATCCTCGATGTAGATGTTGTTCTTCGACACATAAGCCACCTTCTGTCCGTCGGGCGAAATCTTGGCAAACATAAGCGAAGCCGCAGGCAAGTCGGCACCCAACTGCCGGGTGTCGTTGGTAGCGCGATTCACAAGGTAATAGTCGCCACGAGTGTCATAGCGCCACACACGTTGAGTATTGCGAAACTGCAGCGTGTAGGAGCCGGCTTGAGATGGGACCTTGCCTGCATCGAGCGATTCAAGATTGATGCGTGGATAGGTCATGGGAATGATGCGACTGCTATTCATTGCCTCGTCGAGTGTGAGTTCGTGACGAGTCTGAGCCATTGCGCCAATAATTGAGAACAGAGACGCGAAAAGAATAAGAATACGTTGGTTCATACTATTTTTGTTTTAAAGTTTATGATACATCCCTACAGAGCATTTGGAGTTTTCAGTAGAATATTTAGAGTCTCAACAGAGCATTCGGGGTCCTCAATGGAATATCCGGAGTTTCAGCAGTGCGTTATTTTCCAACCTTATCATAATTCTATATCCTGTTCAAGGAAAGAGAGCAGCCGGTCGGTTTCGCCGGCCACAAGCACCGTATCATCCTGCCGGAATGTGAGTGATGGCTCCGGATTCATTATATATTGTCCGTTGCGCTGAATACCCATGACAATGCAACGCGCCTTGTCGCGTATGCCCGACTGCATGATGGTCTGCCCGATAAGCGCATGTCCAGCCTCTATGGTGAAGTTCTCGAGTGCCACATGAGCCCTGCGATCATTGTATTCAGTATCAGGTTTCACACTGCCCTCGAGCATTTGGCGGAAACGGTCTATCTGTTCGTCGGTACCAGCCACCACCATTTGGTCGCCCGGATACACATGCTTCCCTCCACCAGGTATGTTGGTGAATATACCGCCACGCACAATGCGCACAATACTCACTCCCGAGTCCTTGCGAATATTGAGCTGACCGAGTGTCTTGCCACAGAAGGCCGACTCGGCTGGCACTGTGAAATCGCTGATGTGTATATCGTAGGCTTGCAGCGAACTGACAAACTGCCTGCCTATCACCTGACGTTTCTTGGCCGATACCTCGCGTGCCGTGAGGTTCTGGTTAAAGCGTGCTTCGATACCTTGCGACCTGCGGCGTGTGCTGCGCGAAAACATGATGAAGACCACCATGAGCATCGATATGCCGACGAGCATTGCCGAGGTGAAAGTGAAGATGCGGCTTATGGCATACGACACAAACACCACGCCAATGAGCAGACGCAGTAACTGCAACCCCATGAGCCACGCCTTCTGGTAATTGCCCGAGTTCCATAACGATATGGCCTCGCGCGACGAACGGTAGCGTGTCGATACATTATATATGAACGGTGACGTGAGGCCAAGGACGATGACCAGCGACGATACCTTCACCACCAGCAAGGCAGTGTCATCACTAAGCAAATGTCCGAGCCACGTGGCGGCACGCGACAGCAGGAATGGGTTGACAAACTGGAAATAAACAGTGAAGATGAATGCAGTGATAATACCCGAGACAATCACCGTAGTAGCAATTTTCTTGATGTAAGTGTTCCAAATGCTTCCGGATGTGACGGTATTGCGGCGAGCCGTATAATTCTCTATGAACAGCAGAATTTCGGGCGAAAGGTGCGACTGAAGATAACGTTCGGCCGGGTCGGCCAGACGCATGATGTACGGAGTCAGGAATGTGGTTATGACCGAAACTGCCACTACAATAGGATAGAGTGAGTTGTCGGTCACACCTGCCGACTGCCCGAAGTTGGCAATGATGAATGCAAACTCACCAATCTGCACAAGAGAGAAACCTGTTTGCAGACTGACTTTCATAGATTGTCCCGACAACAACGTGCCGAGCGATGCAAACACTATCTGACCCACAATCACCACGATGGTGATAACGACGATAGGCAGCCAGTACTTCAAGAGCAACCCGGGGTTTATCATCATTCCGACCGAAACGAAGAAGATAGCACCAAACACGTTCTTGATAGGTTGCACGAGATGCTCAATGCGTTCGGCTTCGATAGTTTCGGCCAGGACCGACCCCATGACAAATGCCCCGAGAGCAGAGCTGAAGCCAGCGCTCATGGCCAGCAGCACCATGCCCAGACACATGCCGATAGCAAAGATGGTGAGGGTCTCATCATTGAGCAAACGGCGAAACCGCTTCAGGAAAGTGGGGATAACCGCTATGCCAACAACAAACCATAACACAAGATAGGCAACCAGTTTGCCTATCTCCATCAGCATCTCGGTGCCCTCAAACTTCTGTTTCACTGCAATAGACGACAGCAAAACCATGAGGACAACCGCAAACAAATCTTCAACAATAAGAATGCCGAACACCACTTTTGCAAACTTGTGACTGCCTAGATTCATGTCTTCAATGGCCTTGAACACTATTGTGGTTGACGACATACACAGCATTCCGCCAAGGAAGAGTGAGTTTATCTCGTTCCAACCCAGCAGACGGCCGATGAGAAATCCCGACGACATCATGCCCACAACTATGGTTCCG
The DNA here is from genome assembly GCA_937915745.1 of uncultured Prevotellaceae bacterium. Classification (GTDB taxonomy): domain Bacteria; phylum Bacteroidota; class Bacteroidia; order Bacteroidales; family Bacteroidaceae; genus Colivivens. Next base: position 12,137 of record CALGGJ010000020.1, read on the forward strand.
GCAGCAATGAGAGCCGTGCTACCCATCTGCAGGAGCTTCTTGAAACTGAACTCGAGCCCCATGGCAAACAAGAGGAACAGAACTCCGATTTCGCCCCATGTATCGACGCTGTGTATGTCGCCTATCCACGACTGTCCGCAAACATAGGGTCCGGCAATAAGGCCGGCAACGATGTATCCCAGTACAACCGGTTGTTTGAATAGCTTGAAGAGCAGGCTTGTGATACCTGCTGTGAGCATTATTACGCAAAGGTCCTGTATCATATAGTTATACTTCGTCAAGATGATTGTCCCATAGGTAGTATTGAGTTTCTTTTGCAATGACCCCCGACAGGCAGATGAGTGAAATGAGGTTTGGTATTGACATGAATGCATTCATAAGGTCGGCGACGTTCCACACGAGGTCGAGGCTCAGTACCGAGCCGGCGACGATGAGCAGAATCCACACTACCCTGTAGCAGAATATCGCGCGACGGCCGCCAAGATATTCAACGGCACGTTCGCCGTAGTAGCTCCATCCCAAAATGGTAGAGAAGGAGAACGTGATGATACCGAAGGTGAGTATTGGTGTCCCGACATACGGAATCAGTCCGAAAGCTTCCTTGGTGAGCATGCCGCCATCGTCCTGGCTTATTTGTGGATAGGCAATGATGCTGGTGACGACGACGAGTCCTGTTATGGCACAGATGATGACCGTGTCCCAGAATGTGCCGGTTGATGATACCAGTGCCTGGCGGACGGGATTACGGGTTTGTGCAGCAGCAGCCACGATAGGTGCCGAGCCCATTCCCGACTCGTTGGAAAAGAGGCCGCGTGCTATTCCGTAGCGTGCCGCAATCATGATTACCGTGCCTGCAGTGCCACCACCTAACGCACGCAAAGAGAAGGCTTCGGTGCAGATGAGTCTTATTGCCGGTACGATGTATTGGCTGTTGATGCAGAGAATATAGATGCATCCCAGAACATAGAGTATTGCCATTAATGGTACGAGACGCATACACCAAGTTGCGATGCTTCTCACTCCGCCTATAATGACAAACCCTACGATGGCAGCAACGATGAGTCCGCTGGCAAGTTTGGTAATCAGTGGGTCGCAGATGTCGGTACATACTAAGCTGAGATTTTCGGATATTGCGTTAGCTTGCACCGTGTTGCCGATTCCGAAGGCTGCAACAGCCGTGAATATGCAGAAGATGACGGCCAGCCATTTCATGCCCATTCCGCGTTCTAAGGCATACATCGGTCCGCCCTGCATACAGCCATCGGGACCCTTGACTCTGTATTTGATTGCTAGCAGTCCTTCACCGTATTTTGTTGCGATGCCGAAGATGCCGGTAAGCCAACACCACAACACGGCTCCCGGTCCGCCCAGCGATATTGCTGTCGCCACTCCGATGATGTTTCCAGTGCCGATGGTGGCAGCAAGCGATGTGGCGAGCGCACCGAACTGGCTTACGTCGCCGCTCGAGTCGGAGTCTTTCTGTACCGACAGGCGGATGGCTTTCATCAGTTTGCGCTGTGGGCATTTCAGCCGTATGGTAAGGTACATGTGGGTGCCGAGCAATAATATTATCATTGGCCAGCCCCACATGAAGTTATTGATGGTGGTGATTATGTTGTTTATCGTGTCCATGATATGAGTTGTGTGTTTCTGTTTTTTTCAGAGAGAGGCCACCTTGCTGCGCTTAGACGTGGCTTCTATTAGCCCCGGTTGTGTCATAGCTCTGCATCTTTGAGGCGTTCGGCATTCTCGGCAACGGTTAAATGGTCGATGCAGTCTTGTATGTCGCCGTCCATGAATGCATCGAGGTTATAGATGGTGTAATTGATGCGGTGGTCGGTCACACGGCTTTGCGGATAGTTGTATGTACGTATCTTTGCAGATCGGTCGCCGGTTGACACCATGGTTTTGCGCCGTGATGCGATGTCGTCAATGTATTTCTGGTGTTCGCGGTCGTAGATGAATGTACGCAGACGTGCCAGGGCTCGTTCCTTGTTTTTTGGTTGGTCGCGTGTCTCGGTACATTCTACGAGTATTTCTTCTTCTATGCCGGTGTTAGGGTTGCGCCACATGTATCGTGCCCTGACTCCTGATTCTACTTTGTTGACGTTTTGTCCTCCCGCACCTTGGCTTCGGAATGTGTCCCATTTGACCGCTCCCTCGTTTATTTCCACGTCGAATGGTTCGGCTTCGGGCAGCACGGCCACGGTTGCGGCGCTGGTGTGTACTCGTCCTTGTGTTTCGGTGGCTGGCACGCGCTGCACCCGGTGTACTCCCGATTCGTATTTGAGTATGCCATATACGCCTTCGCCTGTGACGTTGAAGATGATTTCTTTGTATCCGCCTGATGCACCTTCCGAGAAGCTCGACACGGTGACTTTCCATCCTTTCATCTCGCAATACTTGGAGTACATGCGGAAGAGGTCGCCTGCAAATAGAGCGGCTTCGTCTCCCCCCGTACCTCCGCGAATCTCCATCACTACGTTTTTTTCGTCTTCGGGGTCGGCTGGCACGAGCAGGAGTTTTATTTCTTCCTCCAGTTGTGGCAGTCGCGATTCGGCTGTCTGCAGTTCCTCGCGTGCTATTTCACGCATTTCGGGGTCGTCTTCTGATGTGAGCATCTGTCGTGCCTCGTCGGCATTTTGCAGGCATTGTACGTATTCCTGGCGTGCTTTCATCAGTTGTGACAGGTCTTTGTATTCTTTTGTCAGTTTGACGTAGCGTTTTTGGTCGGATATGACGTCGGGGTCGGTAATGAGTGTTGATATTTCTTCGAAACGGCTTATGAGTCCTTCGAGCTTATCGAGTATGTTGGTTTCGGCCATGATGATGTTTGATTTTATGTGCAAAGTTACGAAAAATAAATGTATTTTTTGTGATTCCTGTCTTATATTATTGGTGTAAGGTGTAAAAAAAGTGCTGTGTGGTGCTTGTTGCGAATGGTGCATGGTGTTTCTGAGCATACCAAAAAGAGCCGCAAGCATTGTGTGTGTGCTTGCGGCATGTGGGCAGCTTGCCTGTAGGAACGATCGGGTTCGAACCGATGACCTCTTCAATGTGACTGAAGCGCTCTGAACCAACTGAGCTACG
>CALGGJ010000021.1 GCA_937915745.1 uncultured Prevotellaceae bacterium
TTCGAACCCAAGACCCACAGCTTAGAAGGCTGTTGCTCTATCCAGCTGAGCTACCGAACCATAAGGCCTCCTCACCTTTTTCAATGGAAAGTGGGGGGGTGCATTTCTGTTCCTGAAAACAGCTGCCCAAACGCAATGAAACGTATCTTTGCAGCTGAAAACGCCTGCCCAAACGCAATGAAACGTATCTTTGCAGCTGAAAACGCCTGCAAAGATACGAAAAAATCTGCAATGGGTTGCAATCAAATCGCAATTTAATGCGGGCGGGGCATATATTTTTCCGTTTTTTTTGCTATCTATGCTCAAGCAGCACGACGTTTTCTACATGCACGGTGTGTGGAAACATATCGACAGGTTGCACGCGTGTGACCTTGTATTGAGGGTTGAGCAGGCCCAGGTCGCGTGCCTGGGTTGCGGGATTACAACTTATATAGACAATGCGCTCGGGGCGGGCCGTCATGATGGTGCCGACCACATCGGCATGCATCCCTGCCCGTGGGGGGTCGGTGATGACGACGTCGGGACGGCCGTGTCGCTCGATGAACGGGGCTGTGAGTATGTCTTTCATGTCGCCGGCAAAGAACAGGGTGTTGTCGATGTGGTTTATCTCGGAGTTGACACGGGCGTCGTCAATGGCTTCGACCACGTATTCGATACCGATGACCTGCCGTGCCTGCCGACTTACGAAATTGGCTATGGTGCCTGTGCCGGTGTAGAGGTCGTAAACGAGTTCGTTGCCGGTGAGACCGGCGAAGTGGCGTGCCACTTGATAGAGGGTGTAGGCCTGATCGGTGTTGGTTTGATAGAAACTCTTCGGTCCGACTTTGAACCTGAGGTCTTCCATCTGCTGGAATATGTAGTCGGTACCTCTGTATGTGTGTATTTCCTGGTCGGCAAAGGTGTCGTTGCACTTGTGGTTGTCAACCCAGAGCAATGATGTGATTTGGGGGAAGCTGTCGGAGAGGTGCTGCATGAGGTTCATCGCCTGTCGGTGTTCGTCGTCGGTATCTATGCGGAACTGCACCAGCAGCATGAGTTGGCCGGTATTGCTGTCGCGCAGCATGAGCGAGCGCAGCAATCCGCGGTTCTGGCGTAGGTCGTAGAAGGTAAGATTGTGGGCCAGGGCATAGCGGCGTATCTCATTGCGTATGGTGTTGTTGATGTCGGGCATGAGGTTGCACTGTGTGATGTCGAGTATCTTGTCGAAGGCTGCTGCGACGTGAAATCCCAGGGCGCCCGGCGAGGTTGCCGCGCTGTTACGGTCATCATCAATTTCGCGTTCGGTCAGCCAGCGACGGTTTGAGAACCCGAACTCCAGCTTGTTTCTGTAGGCTTGTGTCTTGGCACTGCCTATGATGGGGCTGATGTGTGGTAGGTCGATTTTGCCTATGCGTGTGAGGTTATCAACCACTTGCTGCTGTTTCCACTTCAGTTGCTCCTGGTATTTGAGGCATTGCCACTTGCAACCACCGCACTCTCCGTAGTGTGGGCAGAAAGGTGTGGCACGGTCGGCCGAATAGTGGTGTATGCGTATTGCCACGGCTTCCATGTAATTGTGTTTCTTGCGTCTTACCTGGAGGTCGGCCACATCGCCAGGTACCACATAAGGCACGAAAACCACACGGTCGTCAACTCGCGCCAGTGCCTTGCCCTCGGCAGCTATGGCTGTTATCTTGACGTTTTCAAGTATGGGTAGTTTTTTCTTCATTGTCGGTTCGATTTTCATCAGACGTTTATGCTATGCCCCCCTGCTGCCTATCCAGCAACCTTCCTGTCTGTCATACCTCCGTCGGTATGACTTCGGGGTGGAATGTTTGTGCTATGCCCCCTGCTGCCTATCCAGCAACCTTCCAGTCTGTCATACCGACGGAGCGAAGCGAAGGAGTGTATCTGATATGTAACTAAAACATAAAACGAAACTTTACATACGAAACTTGTATAAAATGATGTATCAGTAAAGCTCATATTGCAAATTCATTACTGCTCCAAAAAAACTGCCCCTAAAAACAAAACCCATCAGGCATGTCCCGATGGTTTTTGTTGGTATGCTTTATACGTTTTTACATGTATTTGCGAACGACAATATTAATTTGTAACGAAATATAAAACTCTTACACAGTTTCAACCTATGGAGTCTGTCTGACGAATGTCTTAACCACCTTACGCTGTCCGTCGGCATTAATGGTCTGATGAATCGTGAGGCCGTGAGATGCAGTTGTGACACGTCCGTCGATAGTGTAAGTATGGTCGAAGATGTTGATGCCATTGTCAATTACAGTGTGGTTGATATCAACAGTGAGGTTTTCTACACGTTCAATATATTGCGATAGTTGCTTTATTGCATTTGTGATTCGTGAGTCGTTTGTTATTTGATTTGCATCGAGGTCGTAGTAGTGGCGTGCCTTGACCAAGCGTTGGAACGTCTGTGATTCTGATACTGCCGGCACGTCAGCATAGAGGGCAATGATTGAATCGGCTTGCTGTATGACAGCGAAATAATTGTCAAGGTTTGTCTTACGTGTCTCGAGTGCAACTGTGGCTGCTTCTATTTTTGCAGTGGCCGTTTCATATTCGCCCGGTATTCGCGAATTGTAGTCGGTATATTCATCAATCAGTTCTTTCAGGCGCTCGCGCAGTGATTGGGCCGAACTATACATATCGGCACTGGTGTTGTCGTATGCAGCTTGTGCAGACTTCAATATATTTTGAAGTGCTTTCTGATAGGACGTAAGGTCAACAATCGTGATTGTGCGCGACAACTCCCTGGTCTTTCCGTCGTTATCATAAACCACAACACGAATGGTGTATGTTCCGGGGCGGTGATTGGTCCATTGATATTCGTAATCGGTTTCAGATTCGTTGACGTTCAGAGATGCGCTTCGAAGGGTCCCATTGATATATACGCGTATTGAACGTATCGTGCCGTCGGGATCGACTGCGTGAATATTGATTGATATAGTATCGAGCTGGGTATATACGTCGGTTGTTGTAGGCGAAACAATCTTCAGTTGGGGTACGTTGGGGTCAAGAGTATATCGTTTACAAAAGGCCCAAATGAGGTGTCGGTTGAGATCCATTGGCCAGTGTCCGCCGTTATGATATGAATAAAGAGCTACTTCACCACCCTCGGGGCCACCATTCCATATCTCAAGGTCGCCATTGAACCAACTGCTGCTGATGGGTTTATAGTTGGTAAGTTTCTGGTAGCTGGTATGTTGGTCGTGTTTGGCATAGTTCTCTACATAGTTGTGAATGCCATATTGTTCATAGCCAAAGACATCGTCGTCGTATGCAATGACTTCTAGCAATACTACTGGTTTTTTACAGTTGTTCCATGGCTGTTCGCTGAACTGGATACCGCTTGTAGGTGCGAATGCCGCAATTTTGTCTTGCATGTTGGCAATGCAGTGGTGTATGAGCATTGACCCCATGGAAAAGCCCGACCAATAGACACGATTGGTGTCGATATTGAATCTGGATGCCATCTCGTCAATGGTCTTTACTACAAAGTTTTGGTCCTTGCTACCTCCTGTATCCCATGTCGAACCATCGCTTCGAAGGTATGCAATGACGAACTTGGCCGTGTCAATCATCTCATACATCTTGTCTGAACCATACTGGTATTCAGGGTTTTGGTTCATGCCATGGGTCACGATGAACAGCGGACTGTTGTCGGGGAGTACATCAGGAGTAAATACCACCATGTTGCGGCTCTGACCGTTAACATCAATGTCGATGCTTTGTTGTTTGTAGGCCGATATTTGCAGACATGACAGTCCGATGAATGTAAGTAGTAGTACTCTTTTCATGTTTTCTTGAGTGGATAAATGTTGTTCAACTTGTTTTCAGTGCAAAATTACTGAATTTATAAAACGTGTATTGTAGAATTTCAACCAATTACTATAATATTTGAAACCTATTGTCGTCAATAATCCCGACCCAGATGATACGACGTTTCGTATTACTTTTATTGTCTATTTCATTTGCCGATAAGTTGTTTCAGAATTGTTTTTTATGACCATTTGATGTTTCTTTTAATACTAATTATAATTTTTAGACTGTTTGTTTGGCCGTTAAACTTATTATTGTTAAATTTGCATCATAAAAATGTATCATAACCAATCCTTACATAAAACTCATGAAAAAGAAATCCATGACTATCGCTCTGGGGGCGTTTCTTACATCGCTTTCCATTGTAGCACAACCCGCCAATTGCTGGAACGACCCTAAGGTCAACGCCGACAATCGCTTGGACAATGTATCGACTTTCTTTGCTTACGAGTCTGACCAACTGGCACAAAATGGCAAGATGGCTGACTCAAACCGTTTCCTCAGTATAGAAGGACGGTGGAAATTCAACTGGGTGAAAAATGCCAATCAACGTCCGGCAGACTTCTATGCCGTGAATTACGATGACTCTTCGTGGGGTACCATGCCGGTTCCTGGTATTTGGGAACTCAATGGCTACGGCGACCCTATTTACGTAAACAATCAGTATGCTTGGCGCAACGATTGGCGGACAAACCCTCCATACGTTCAAGACCTCGAGAACCATGTCGGAAGCTATCGACAGTGGTTCAACATTCCGGCTGCTTGGCAAGGGCAAAAAACATACATACATATCGGTTCGGCTACTAGCAACCTCTTTATGTACGTTAATGGTAAGTATGTGGGTTACAGCGAAGACTCGAAAGTCGCAGCAGAGTTTGATATCACACCATATATCAAACCGGGTGAACGAAACCTTATCGCAATGCAGATAATGCGTTGGTGTGATGGTTCATACCTTGAAGACCAAGACTTCTGGCGACTATGTGGTATTGCACGCGAAAACTACATCTATGCACGTCCGCAAACACATGTGCGTGATATATTCATCACACCAGACCTGACACCCGACTATCGCGACGGATTCCTCGATATAAAGGTCGCTATAGACCGACCGGCATCCGATTACAGCCTTACCTTCACGCTGAAAGATGCAAACGGAAAGACAGTGAAAGAAGCTCCTGGCACAGCGACTATGGCCGAAGTACAATGCAAGATGTCGTTGGCCGACTGTCAGAAATGGAGTGCAGAGTCTCCTTATTTATATACGTTGTACACCACCCTGAAAGAAGGTAGCCGAGTGGTTGAGGTGATTCCACAGAAAGTAGGTTTCCGTAAGGTTGAAATAAAGAACAAACAACTGCTCGTCAACGGCAAGGCGGTCTTGATAAAAGGTGTTGACCGCCACGAACTTGATCCCGATGGCGGCTACGTAGTCAGCTACGAGCGTATGCTTCAAGACATAAAAGTTATGAAACAACTCAATGTTAACGCTGTACGTACCTGCCACTATCCTGACGACCCACGTTGGTATGACCTGTGTGACGAATACGGAATCTATATAACAGCCGAGACAAACATCGAGAGTCACGGAATGGGATACGGAAATGCCACACTTGCACGACGTGATGACTATCACGATGCACATGTGGAACGACAACATCACAACATGATGTCATTCAAGAACCATCCGGCTATCATCGTATGGTCGCTTGGAAATGAGGCTGGATATGGCAAGAACTTTGAAGATGCTTACGACTGGGTGAAACAATACGACCCATCGCGCCCATGTCAATATGAGCAAGCTGGACAAAACGGAAAGACAGATATCTACTGCCCGATGTATTACGACTACAATGCATGCGAGCGTTATGCGCAAAACGACAACCCTCGTCCGCTCATACAATGTGAATATGCACATGCAATGGGCAATTCGATAGGTGGATTCAAGGAGTATTGGGACATCATACGCAAATATCCTGCATATCAAGGTGGATATATTTGGGACTTCATCGATCAAGGACTGCGCGGCAAGAGCAAAATTACAGGTAAACAAATATGGACCTACGGGGGCGACTACGGACGCTATCCTGCAAGCGACAACAACTTCAACTGCAACGGTGTAATCAATCCAGACCGAGAACCAAACCCTCATGCATACGAGGTGCAATACTATTATCAAAACATATGGACATCTTTGCTCGACAAGAAAAGCGGAAAGATTGAGATATACAACGAAAACTTCTTCGTTCCGATAGACAACGTTACCCTTTATTACACCATTGAAGCAGAAGGTACAAAAGTGGCAGAAGGAACATTGGATGTCGAAAAACTCAGTATCAAACCTCAAAGTAGCAAGACGGTAACGATTCCTGCAATTGGGAAAGCACTCAAAGACAAGAACCTCGAAGATAAAGAACTTGTTTGCAACATTGCCTATCGGCTCAATAAACCGGTAATGCTCATGCAATCAGGCGAGATAGTTGCACATGACCAGTTCGTGTTGTCAGACTATAAATATGTTGACACGGATGCTGTAGCTTCTGAGGTAGGCGACCCAGTGAAAATGGAAGACCACGTAGCATACCTGTGGTTCACAGCTGGTAACGTAGATGTTATATTTAACAAGCAAAATGGCCATATCTCACACCTTGATATAGGTGGGAAGCCAATGCTGGAAACAGGATATGAAATTAAGCCCGACTTCTGGCGTGCACCAACCGACAACGACCACGGAGCTGGTTTGCAACGCAGTTTGCGTGGATGGCGAAACCCAAGTTTGAGACTCACGTCACTCGCACCCGAACGGCAAGGAAACAACTATGTGGTAACAGCTAAATACACTATAGGTATAGCTGCACAACAACAGAACCGTCAACGCGGACAACAGCAAGGTCAACAGCAAGAGCAAACTCAACAGACGCAGCAACCACAATTGACTCTAACCTATGTCATCACTCCTCAAGGAAAGATAATTATAACCGAAGAAATGACAGTAGGCGAGGGAGACAACCGCCTGCCGCAAATGTTACGTTTCGGTATGGAACTGGAGATGCCGCAAAGCTTCGATCATATCGAGTTCTACGGCAAGGGTCCACAGGAAAATTATATTGACCGCAACAATTTTGCCAACATCGGACTGTATCATCAGAATGTTTCAGAACAATATTGGGGATATGTCCGTCCACAAGAGTCGGGTAACAAGACACAAGTACGTTATTGGAAAGTGTCAGACAGAACAGGACAGGGACTCCTTTTCCAAGGTGTTGAAGCAATGGAATGTCAGTCGATACCATACCTCTACGACGATCTCGACCCATCTGAAAACAAAGCACAATGGCACTCGGGCGACTTGACTCCTCGACCATTCACCTCAGTACACATAGCCCAAAGGCAAATGGGTATGGGATGTGTCAACTCATGGGGCGCATGGCCACGCACAGAATATCAGATGCCATGTCAGAACCGCAAGTTCATATTCGTAATCAGTGCGGTGTGATAACATCTGAACAATTCATTGAAGCCATCCGGAGAGATACATACTTCGGATGGCTTTTAACCCAAATCGGTCATTAGCGTTTAGATGATTTTAAGTTTATTTTCGAGCA
>CALGGJ010000022.1 GCA_937915745.1 uncultured Prevotellaceae bacterium
GTTGTTCTGAGGTAGCTGAATGGTCACACCCTCTTCCGGAGTAATCTGACCTTGGTTGATACGGTTGGCATAACGGCCGATGGCAGCACCAAAGTCGCTGGTGTTGTTGTAAGGGAAATAGTCTTCGGCCTTGTCGAAACCAAGGACCACATCCTGGAAGTTGCCGTCCTTGTCGGGTACCATGATGCTCACGATACGTCCGCCGAAGTTGGTGATGCTCACCTCCATGCCATTGGCATTCTTCAGCGTGTAGAGCTTGATTTGCTTTGCCTCACCCTGTGCAGGGGCATAGCCTGTGGCTTCATCGTAGGTCGCACCAGTGTAGGTAACGTCGAAGTCGGCTGGGTTGATGCCTGACTTCAGGGCCTCTTCTTTCGTCTCACAGGCACAGAATAATGCAACTGCTACAGAGCCGATGAGGATTGATTTGAGATTTCTCATAATGCGTTTAGTTTTTATTGTTAATAAATGCGTAATAACACTTCTGACTGCAAACTTAATAAAATATAATGAATCATAAAAACATTTTAAGAAAAAAATGTGAGTCAGATGCCAAGAAAAGCCGATTATCATATGTATTTGTATTCTTGGGATGTAAAACAAGACGAGGGTGAGCCTATTGTTTGACACACCCTCGTGAACCTTGTGTGGAAAATTCCACACTGGCTATTCCACCATAACGCGCTTGCTGTCGATTACATATACATTGCCCTTCATGAGTTCGGACAGAGTGGCTATGCGACCTGTAGGATCAATGATTCGATGACCTGCCGACATTACGGCATCGATATCGAGCGGGTTGATGGCTGTTGGCAGAGGTTCATATATAATCAGAACTATTGACGTTGCCTCCTTCCTCCTTGCATGGCATAGTTGGAGTAAACTCAACTCTGCCCGTGCTTCGTGCGTCAGGTCTCGCCATGGCAATGATCAGTCAAGCTTATCATTGTTCATTTGGCTTAATGAAAAAGGTTGCTTTGACTTGTTAGTCGCTTAGTTTGCGTGCGCCATCGCAAATCACGACATCGATCACCTTGCAGTCCTTGCCGAAACGCTCCTTGTACTGCTTCTTGGTTTCTTCGATGAAGGTGGGGTAGAGCTGTGTGCTCACGAGGTTGATGGTGCATCCGCCAAAGCCGCCTCCCATGATGCGCGAGCCGGCAACACCGCAGTCGCGTGCCATATCGACGAGGAAGTCGAGTTCTTCACAACTCACTTCGTAGTCTTTCGACAATCCATCGTGGGTCTCGTACATCTTTTCGCCAACTGTTTCGTAGTCACCGGCATTGAGGGCATCGCATACTGCAAGCACGCGGTCAACCTCGCCAAGTACATATTTCGCACGACGATAATCTACTGCATCTACCTTGTCGCTAACTGCATCCAAGTCGGTCCAGGTGCAGTCACGCAAGGTCTCAACTCCTGGTTTGAAGGCCTTGATGGCTTTCACCACGTTTTCACAACTCCGACGGCGGTCGTTGTATGGACTTCCCACAAGTTCGTGCTTCACGCACGAGTTGATAAGTACCAACTTGTAGCCTTTGGGATTCCATGGGAAATATTCGTGTTCGCCCGAACGGCAGTCGAGACGCATGAGGTTGCCTTTCTTTCCAAATACTGATGCGAACTGGTCCATGATTCCGCACTTCACTCCTATATAGTTGTGTTCGGTGGACTGACCTACCTTGGCAAGCGTCATTTTGTCAATCCTGCCACCACCGAAAAGGTCGTTGAGTGCAAAGGCATAGCAACTTTCGAGGGCGGCACTCGATGACATGCCCGAACCCAGGGGCACATCGCCGGCAAAGGCGGTGTCGAATCCCTCAACGGGTACTCCCAGCTTCATCATCTCTCTTGCTACACCGAAGATATAGCGGAAGTGGGTGGCGCGTGGACCTTTCTCGTCGTCAAGGGCAAATTCATAGTAGTCTTTTAAATCGATGGAATAGGCGCGTATGGTGCGTGTCCCATTGGGCTTGATTTCAGCAATCATGCCTTGCTGTACTGCTCCAGGAAATACGAACCCTCCATTGTAGTCGGTGTGTTCGCCGATAAGGTTGATACGTCCGGGTGCTGCATAAATTGTTCCGGTTGTGCCGTCGAAATGTTTGATGAAACGGCTGCGTACATCGTCGATAGTTAGTTTCATTGATAATTGAGTTTAATGGTTTAATGGTTTAATTGTTTAACAGTTTTGGAAGCCTCCATACCCCACGCGGACTCTCCTGCCAGAAAAGGGGAGTACCCCGCAGAGGGGAGCCACCCCCTCACAGCCAACCACGCAAGAGTTATCCAGACCCGACGTCCCTCTCGGTCAATTGGCCTAACTACAACGTTGGGTTATTCTACTCCGAACTTGTAAATGGTTTTCTGTGTATATTTCTCTCCGGGACAGAGTGTCACCGATGGGAAATAAGGGCGATTTGGACTGTCGGGGAAGTGCTGCGCCTCGAAGCATATCGCGCTACGGCGTGGATATGTCGCACCATGTGTTCCTGGCTGACCTGTACCCCAGTTGTCGGTATAGCATTGAACTCCGGGTTCAGTTGTCCATACTTCCATCGTACGTCCTGTGTGTGGTTCAACTATTTTTGCAGCAAAACTGAGTTCACCCGCTTCTTTCTTGTTGAGAACATAGCAGTGGTCGTAGCCAGCACCGTTTTTTATCTGTACATGGTCGGCATCGATATCACGCCCTATAGGCTTAGGTTGGCGAAAATCGAATGGGGTACCTTCAACTGTGTCGATTGTCCCGAGTGGAATGGCTCCCGGGTCGATGGGGATGTAGTGGTCGGCGTTTATCTCGCATATCAGGTCTTCGATGGTCGGTGTGGGATTGGCTATACCAGCGAGTGCGAAGTATCCATGATTTGTGAGGTTGATAATTGTCTTTTTGTCAGTGGTAGCTTCATAGTCAATCACAAGGGCGTTGTCGTCGTTGAACGTAAATGTGACTGTGATGTCGAGACGTCCGGGGAATCCCTCTTCCATGTCTTGAGAGATAAGGTGCAACTTCAGTGTCTGGGCATCTGATTGTTGTGCATCCCACACACGGGCATGGAATCCTGTAGGACCTCCGTGCAAGTGATTCTCGCCGTTGTTTATGGCCAATGCATATTCTTTGCCATCGAGGGTGAAACGTCCTTTGCAGATACGGTTGCCATAGCGGCCGATGAGTGTGCTGAGGAATGGCTCGGGCTTGTTTATCACATCCTTGATGTTGTCATGCCCCATAATTACGTTTGAAACATTGCCATTGCGGTCGGGAACCATAATGGCAACCATTGCACCACCATAATTGGTAATAGATACTTCGTAACCTTGCTTGTTGCGTAACGTGAACAAGTCGGTTTGCTTTCCTTGAACTGTAGCTTGATAATCTTCGCGCTTCAAGCCAGATAGATTTTTAGTTATGTTTTCGCTCATTTTGATAATTGATAATAGAGTTTAATTGTTTAATGTTTATGAGTTTAGAGAGCCTCTCTCTGTGGATACTCCCTCTCCCCCCCTCTTTAGGGAGTACGAGTGGGAAGAACCCGATTTTGTCCCCCTCAGTCCCCTATGAGGATAACGTGGACAATCTATCCGGTCCCGACACCCCTTCGGTCATTCGCCTTAACGAAAACGTTGACTCCGCAAATAAAGTCATTTTTTCGTTAACGTGCAAATTATTTGGCATCGATTGTTGATATTCGGCGTTTTTTTTCTATATAACACATCAAATCAGCAACTACATAGCTACTTCCTCCGACAAAAACCAAGTCAGAACGGTCGGCTTCCGTAAGTGCCGAATCGAATGCTTCGTCCACGGTGCTGAACGTTTTTCCAAACAATCGGTTTTTTTGAGCCAACTCTGCAAGTTCAATACTTGACATTGACCTTCGCACCGATGCTTGGCAAAAATAATAAGTGGCATCGTGCGGCATCAGAGCCAAGACTCCGTTCACATCTTTGTCGCTTACCATTCCAATGACGATACGCAATCTTTTGCATTTCTCATCGCGAAGTTGTTTCGCTACATACGCCATTCCTCCAACATTGTGTCCAGTGTCACAAATCACCTTTGGTTTTTGTCGTAGTGTCTGCCATCGTCCCATCAAACCTGTATTTCTCGTCACATGAAGCAAGCCGTGCCTTATATGCTCTTCGCTAATCGCATAGCCTATTTCAATCAGTTTAGACACGGCACAAAGTATTGTCTGCTTATTCTTTACTTGACAGGCTCCCTTCAGCTCAAACTCGTAAGACTTGTCTCCGCTGTATTCTTCTGCAAAACAGATAGGCGCGTCTTGCGCCTTGGCTTCAGCCAAAAACACAGGACGCGTCTCGATGGTTACCTCTCCTATGACAACAGGCACTCCTGGCTTTATTATTCCAGATTTCTCGTGTGCTATCTGTCCGAGGGTGTTACCCAATAGTTCTGTATGGTCGAAACTTATGTTGGTTATGATTGACAGGTCGGGGATTATTATGTTGGTACAATCGAGGCGACCACCAAGACCAACCTCTATTATTGCAACATCCACATCTTTTTCGGCAAAATATTTGAAGGCCATTGCCGTAGTCAGTTCGAAGAATGTAGGGTGGAGTGGTTCAAAGAAAACACGTTCGGTATCAATGAAATTCATCACATACTGTTTCGACACTTTTTTCCCGTTTACACGTATCCGCTCTCTGAAATCTACCAGGTGTGGCGATGTGAACAGTCCGACTCTGTATCCGGCTTCTTGTAGAATGGAAGCTATTGTATGAGAACATGAACCTTTTCCGTTGGTTCCAGCAACATGAATTGTATGAAACCGATGATGAGGATGCCCGAAGTGTTCATCCATAATTAGGGTGTTTGCCAGCCCTTCCTTGTATGCACCTGTGCCGATGTTCTGAAACATTGGCACTTGTGAGAACAGGTAATGAGTGTATTGGCTGAAGTCTTTGCCCATTTTGAAAAATCGCAGGAGTTATCAGTTCAGGAAATATTATTCGAATAAAGACTTAAACTTACGACAAATTTTTTCTTTTATGCTGTCGGTCGGCACGAAGTTGTCGCTTGTCGCCAGTTTCTGTATTGCCTCCTTCTCTTCTTTGTTTATAGTTTCAGGCACATAGATGCTTATATTAATAATCTCATCGCCTCGCATACCTTTGTTGTAGCCTTGTACCTCGGGTATTCCCTTCCCCCGCAATCTGAGCTCTGTACCTGGCTGTGTTCCAGGTGTGATAGTTATCTTTGCTTTTCCTTCTACGGTTGGTACTTCAACTGTTCCACCAAGGATAGCTGTCGGAATAGGAAGCACAAGATTGTATATTAGGTTGTTACCGCTACGAGTCAATTGTTCGTCGGTTTTCTCTTTGATGATGATCTTCAGGTCTCCATTTACTCCTTTGTGTCTGCCTGCACCTCCCTTCCCTGGAACGTTCAGAACCATATTGTCGGCTAATCCTGCAGGGAATTTCACCTCGACGATATCTTCACCCATAACAATGCCTTCGCCTCCGCAGTGCTGACATTTGTTTTTTATGACGGTTCCTTCGCCATGACACTCAGGGCATACTGTCTGTGTCTGCATCATGCCAAGGAAACTCTGTTGCGTCTTTATTACATATCCGTTCCCTTTACATGTAGGACATGTATCAGCCTTGCCATCTTCTGCACCGCTGCCATGACAATGTTCGCATGTCATGTGTTTGCGCAGTTTGAATTTCTTGGTTGTTCCGTTTACTATTTCGTTTAGGGTCAATTCCACCTTAAGCCGTTGGTCTTGTCCCTTGAACGTAGGCTTTGATGCGCGTCGTGAACCGGAGAAACCTCCGAACCCCCCGAACCCTCCGCTTATGATGTCGCCAAACATCGAGAAGATGTCGTTGATGTCCATGCCTTGTTCGCCAAATCCACTTGCTCCGCTCACGCCCTCATGCCCATATATGTCATACCGTTGGCGCTTTTCCGGGTCGCGCAGTATATCGTATGCTTCAGCTGCTTCTTTAAACTTGGATTCTGCTTCGGAATTTCCAGGATTGCGGTCAGGATGATATTTGATGGCCATCCTTTTATATGCCGTTTTTATTTCATCGGCACTTGCAGTACGTTCCACTCCAAGAATCTCATAGTAGTCTCTTTTTGTCATAATGTAGGATTAGTTGGCTACAACTACTTTTGCAAACCTTATTACTTTGTCATTGAGAGTGTAGCCTTTGTTTATGCAATCAACAACTTTCCCTTTTTGTTCTTCGTTCAGACTTGGTATCATCGTGACAGCTTCATGATAGTTTACATCGAAATCTTTGTCTTTGGTATCAATTGGCTCAACTCCCTGTGACTTCAAATACTTCATGAATTTGTCAATGATGAGGTCAACTCCCTCTTTCACCGCTGCCAGTTCCGTGGCTTGATTTATTTGTTGCTGGGCACGTTCCAAATCATCGATTACTGGCAGAAGTGCGGTCAGTACTTTCTCTCCGCCATTGAGTATCAACTCAGCCTTCTCTTTCATAACGCGACGTCGGTAGTTGTCGAACTCAGCAACCTGACGCAGATACTTGTCATTTAGTTCTGCAATCTTTTCGTTGGCAATATCAAGCTCTGATTTATCCTCTTGAGACGTTTCCTTGTCTGCAGGTTCAGTACTAACTTCGTCGGTCTGTTTCTTTTCTTCCTCAGGGTCTTCAATCTTTATTTCCTTGTTTTCTTTCATTGTTCAACTGTTTTGGTTTTATCATCGTTGAATGCAAAGAGTGTGCCACAGATGTGCTTCGTGTGTCAATTTGTCATAATGTCGTTAACTGAATAACTTTTTGGCAAACTTCTGCAATTATAAGCAGATGCCATCGTTTCGCCGTATGCACCGGCTGACATAATTGCTACTATGTCGCCCCGTTGTGTATGTGGCAATTGCATGTTTACAGCAAATGTGTCGCTCGATTCACATATAGGTCCTACCACATCATAGGTCTCTGTAGGTTTGTCACTGCTTATATTCACTATTTTATGGTGGGCACCGTAAAGTGCAGGCCTGATGAGTTCTGTCATGCCCGCATCCAATATCACAAACTTCTTATTGGTGTTGTCTTTCACATACAGCACTTGCGAAATAAGCTTTCCACATTGTGCTACAATTGCTCTTCCAAGTTCGAAATGCAGTTGCTGTCCTTCGTGTAGTTTGATATTCTTTCTGAAAATCTCGAAATACTCTTTGAAGTTGGGTATTTGGTTCGTTTCAGGGGCATTATAATCAATACCAAGTCCGCCGCCTACATTTATTATTTTCATGCTTACACCTTTTGTGTCGAGCACATCCTGTAACTCATTTATCCTGTTACATAAGGCAATAAAGTCGTCCATTACTAAAATCTGACTGCCTATGTGAAAGTGCAGTCCTATCAGGTTTATGTTGGTCATATCACGTGCCGATTCAATGACATCAAACATGTGTGCCATATCTATGCCGAACTTGTTGTCTGAAAGTCCTGTCACAATGTTAGCGTGCGTGTGTGCTCCGACGTTTGGATTGATGCGAAGGCAGATGTCGGCTTTAATTCCCAATTCAGCTGCTATCAGGTTGATGATGTCGAGTTCGGGAAGACTCTCGACATTGAAACAACCAATACCTTTATTTAGCCCGAGACGAATCTCCCAGTCTGCTTTCCCAACTCCTGAAAAAACAATTGTCTTAGGATCAAACCCCATGCTGCAAGCCACTTCAATCTCTCCTCCGCTCACACAGTCTATCCCCAGACCTGCTGCCAGGATATGTCGAAGTACAATTGGGTTGGCATTAGCCTTTATGGCATAGTGCATCACATATCGAGAATCTTTCAGCATCTCGTGGTTTAGCTTTTTAAGAGTCTTTTGTAGCAAAGCCTCATCATATAAGTAATATGGTGTGGCAAATCGTTTATATTTCTCTGCTAGCGTCTTTGTTGTCATGTTGTGTGTTATGTGTGATGTGTCGTGGGTTGTGTAAGGTTACTTGTTGAACAGATGGTTACTCAACGATTGTAATGCTTTTTTCTTGTCGGCAGCAGCCACCAAGAACGATATGTTGTGATTGCTGCCTCCGTAGCTTATCATACGCACCGGCACCTCTTTCATGGTTTCAGTTGCTAGAGATTCAAATCCGATATTATGCCAGTCGAGATCGCCTACAACACATATGATACACATATCTGCATCTACCGTTACAGTGCCTAGTTTTTTCAGTTCATTGAGAATCTGATTTAAGTTGGTCGTGTTGTCAATAGATACCGATACACCGACTTCGCTTGTTGTTACCATGTCGATGCTAGTCTTGTATGACTCGAATATTTCGAACACCTTACGCAGGAATCCGTACGCTAATAACATCCTGCTCGAAGTTATATTTATCGCTGTTATATCGTCTTTTGCTGCTACGGCCTTGATGATGCCACGCTGTGTTTTGTTGCTTATGATTGTGCCAGGAGCAAGTGGATCCATGGTGTTAAGCAACCGTACAGGTATTCCTGCAAACTTGGCTGGCTGTATGCACGTAGGATGTAGTATTTTAGCCCCAAAATAAGCTAACTCTGAAGCCTCTTCGAAATTCAGCTGCGAGACGGGTGATGTATTTTCGACGATGCGTGGATCGTTGTTGTGCATTCCGTCTATATCTGTCCATATTTGGATTTCGCTGGCGCCAATAGCAGCACCAATAAGTGAAGCAGAATAGTCGGAACCTCCCCGCTGTAGGTTTTCTACTTCACCGTAGGCATTACGGCAAATAAAGCCTTGGGTTATGTATATTTCACGTTCATCTTCTTCTGATATGATTAGTCTTAGTTTTTCACGTATATACTCAAGGTCTGGTTCGCCGTTCTTGTCAGTACGCATGAACTCCAAGGCAGGTAGTAAGGCTGAATTTATACCCTGTTCCTGAAGATAATTGAAAACCATTGTGGTGCTGAGTATTTCGCCTTGACCCACGATAATTTTTTCCTCAAACAAGGTGAAGATACCCTTTGTGAACGAGCGTATATAGTCAAACTCTTGTTTCAGAAAATCCATTGTCTTTTGCTTGTACTCATCTGTAGCATACAAGTCGTCAATATGCTGCATATACTTATCTTCCAACTTGTTAATATTTTCGTTGGCTCCCACCGGGTTCTTTTTGTACAGATAGTCGGCTATTTCATATAGCATGTTTGTCGTGCCTGACATGGCAGACAGTACCACAATCTTCTGTTCTCCGTCGTCTATCAGTTTAACGACTTCTTTCATCCTCTTGGGTGTTCCTACGGATGTGCCTCCAAACTTCAGTATCTTCATTGTCTTATTGCGTTTCGTTTGTTGTCATTCCACTTCCACCAGATCTTCCAAAATCTCGAATAGGTCGGGCTTCAGGCTTGTTTGTTTTGTTGTCTTATAATCGTTGTCAGTTTTATCTTCTACATTATCCTCTACCTCATCTAAATTACCCATTACCTCATCTGTAAGCTCACCTGCAGTGTCAAGGTTTGTTAGATTTTCGATGATTTCAAAATCGTCTTCCTCTTGGTTTTCATCATTATTGTTTTCTATTTGTGCAATTTGCTTTTTTATGTCTTTTTTCAATCCGTTGATTTCTATAAATACCTTGTCTTTACACTCAAACACACGTCCGGGGTAGCATTCCACCAATCGCAGGTTATGGGTGATCATAACTACAGTCACACCTTGCTCATCCACAACCTTGTGTAATAGTTCGGTGATGAGCTTGCTGGTTTCAGCATCAAGGTTTCCGGTAGGTTCGTCTGCCAGTATGATTTTTGGATTGTTGAGAATAGCTCTGGCTATGGCAATACGTTGCTGTTCTCCGCCCGACAGTTCGCTTGGCAGTTTATATCCTTTGGTCTCCATGCCTACAAGTGTTAGCACTTCGTTTATGCGCTCGTCGATTTCAACCTTGTTATTCCATCCTGTGGCACGTAGCACGAATCGCAGGTTCGCATCTACTGTGCGGTCGGTAAGTAACTGGAAATCTTGAAATATTACGCCGAGTTTTCGGCGCAGTTCTGGCAGGTATTTTCGACGCAGACCACACATGTCGTAACCCATCACATAGGCTTCTCCTTCATGTATGGGCAATTCGCCATACAGGGTTTTGAGCAGTGAGCTTTTACCCGAACCAACTTTGCCTATGATATAGACAAACTCGCCTTCATCTACCGAGAAGGTCACATCTCTTAACACTTCTTGTGTTTCTTGAAATACTTCAACGTTTTTATATTCTATGAGCATGGTCTAAATATAATTGTCAATTATCAACAGTCAAATAGTGCCTGATACTGTCAATGTTTATGCCACTGCGGGTTGTGACGTTCTATCAGTTCGCGTGCTATGTCTTCGATGCTGAGACCTTTGGATGTGAGCAACACAATGAGGTGGTACATCATGTCGGATGCTTCGTATATGAGCCGTTTGTTATCGCCCTTCATCGACTCTATCACCAGTTCAACTGCTTCTTCGCCAACTTTCTGTGTCATGCGGCTCAGCCCATCATGAAACAAACTTGTTGTGTATGAGCTTTCTGGCTGCTCCTGGTACCGTTGCTCAATAAACCGTTGCAATTCAGAAAGGAACAATATGGGGTTGCTGTTATCTTCCCCCCAGCATGTGTCGGCACCGGTATGGCACACTGGGCCTACAGGGTTTACTTTGATAAGTAACGTGTCGTTATCGCAATCGTTCTTAATGCTAACCACGTTGAGATAGTTCCCACTGGTTTCTCCTTTGGTCCACAAACTTTTTTTTGTGCGGCTCCAAAAAGTCACCCTGCCGGTCTCTACGGTTTTCTCGTAGGCTTCTGCGTTCATAAAGCCCAACATAAGGACATGCATAGTCTTGTCGTCTTGTATGATAGCAGGTACGAGTCCGCCCATCTTGTCGAAGTCGATAGTCATTGTCTTATTGTTATATTCTCTAGTTTCAGATATTCTTTTAATCTGTCAATGTGTATTTGGCCGAAGTGGAATACGCTGGCAGCCAGTGCTGCATCGGCATGTCCAATGGTGAAGGCATCGCGGAAGTGCTCTATCTCTCCTGCACCTCCCGATGCTATTAATGGAATTGTCAGTTCAGACGCCAGTTGGTTCAGAGCTTCGTTGGCAAACCCTTTTTTCACGCCGTCGTGGTTCATGCTGGTGAAGAGTATCTCTCCTGCTCCACGCTCGTTGGCTTCTTTTGCCCATTCAAAGAGGGTGCGGTCGGTTTCAAGTCGTCCTCCGTTAAGGTAACAACGCCATCCGGCTTCAGTCTTCCGTGCGTCGATGGCAACCACACACACTTGACTGCCGAAGTGCTGTGCAATCTCGTCGATGAGCCCGGGTCGTCGCAGGGCCGCTGAGTTGATGCTTACCTTATCGGCTCCCGCATTGAGCAGACTATCCACGTCTGCAAGCTCGTTTATGCCCCCGCCTACTGTAAATGGTATGTTTATTTCTGCTGCAATGCGGCTTACCAATGCCGTGAACGTCTTACGCCCTTCGTGACTGGCAGTGATGTCCAAATATACCAACTCATCAGCCCCTTGCTCACTATATGCCTTACCAAGGGCAACAGGGTCACCGGCCTGTTGCAGGTTGACAAAATTGACACCTTTTACCGTCTGGCCGTCTTTGATGTCGAGACATGGTATGATTCGCTTTGCTAACATCACTATATTTTGTTATTATTTGATATTCACACACACTTTTTTCGCCTTGTCAGAGCCTGAGCAAACTTTGAACTTGGCTGATTGCTATTGCAAACGTTCAATTTTTATCTTACCTTCATATAATGCCTTGCCCACTATCACCTGTTTTATCCCGATAGCATCCAGTTGCTCTATGTCGGCCATTTGTCCAACTCCCCCACTGGCAATGAGGTTGATGGAAGGGTAGTGGCCGAGTATTTTTTTATATAGGTCTATCGCAGGTCCGGTTAACATCCCATCTTTTGAAATGTCGGTACATAGCACATGCCGTACCCCATATCTAATGTATCGGTCTATGAATGTCAGTAGGTTTTCGTTACTTTCTTCTTTCCATCCGTTTATGTTTATGCGTTCATTCTTTACGTCGGCACCTAGTATGATATGGTCTGCTCCATATTTGTCGAGCCATCTCACAAGCAAGGAGGGTTTTGTTACTGCCACACTACCCACGGTAGCTATCTGTACACCGGTTTCAAAAACTCGCCGTATATCATCATCGCTTTTAATTCCACCGCCAAAATCGATAGTGAGGCTGGTTTTATGCACAATGGCTTCAACTATAGGTAAATTCAACACGTGTTTGGATTGAGCACCGTCGAGGTCAACTATGTGCAGTCTTTTTATTCCTTGTGACTCAAAATGTTGAGCCACTTCGACAGGATTGCCTGCATATACCTTTTTCTCTTCATATCTGCCTTGTGTCAGTCGTACACATTTGCCGTCAATAAGGTCTATGGCTGGAATAATTTCTATATTCATAGATCGAGGAAGTTCCTTATAATCCGTTCACCCACAGCTCCGCTTTTCTCTGGGTGGAATTGCGTTGCATAGAAGTTGTTGCGATGCAGGGCTGAACTGTATGGCTGTACATATTCGGTTGTTGCTATCGTGTCGGTACATAGCGGCACATAAAAACTGTGTACGAAATATACAAACTCAGGTTTGTTAAAACCCTTGAACAATCCTGTGCTGGTATTAGTAATGGTATTCCATCCCATCTGCGGCACTTTGTATTCATGTAGGTTTGGACAGAAGCGTAACACATCGACGTCAAACACTCCTATACAATCGGTATCTTCTTCTTCGCTGTGTTTGCATAACAACTGCATTCCGATGCATATACCGAGCACAGGTTGGCATAAACCTCTAATCACTTCGTCGAGCTTGTGCTCACGCAGATATGACATCGTCGTTCTTGCCTCTCCCTGACCTGGAAATATCACTTTATCGGCCGATTGCAGAACCTCTGCATCGTCGGTCAACACAGCATCAACACCGCAACGGTGAAGTGCATTCACTACAGAGCAGGTATTCCCTGCATTATATTTTACTATTGCTACCTGCATAATATGCCACAAAGGTACAAATAAATCCCAACATAGACTTCATGTCAATTGATTTTTTTGACCTAATGGTGACAAATCATCTGTATAGTTTATTATTTACCTCTGTTTGAGGGCAATGTTTATGATATGAATTAAACAGAGAGATGAATGCTTGTATTGGCCCATTCATCTCTCTTGACTCTTTTGATAAGTATTATGTGTTATGCTTTATGTGCAATCAGAGGTCGATATTGATTCCCGCAATAAATGTGGCTTTCGGCATAGGATATCCGGCATTGATTTCATATTGTTGAGCAAGCAGGTTGTCCCCTTTGAGCCATATACGTGCCTGTTGGTTGAGTGTATAGCTTACGGTCGCTCCTAAAAGAGTGAATGTCTCCATCTGTTCGTTAGGACCAACCGCAGTGTATAGTCCGCACAGTTGTTGCAGGCCTATATTCGCTGTCCATGCACCATTACGTAATGTGGCACCAATGAATCCCTTGTATTTGGGTGCAGCCACGAGTGGAGTGTGCATGTGTAGGTAGCTGTGGTTGGTATTGACCGATAGCAGAGGGCTTATGTTCCATGTGAGGTTGGCTTCGATGCCTCTGTTTAAGAACTCACCCGAGTTAACGTTTCGTCCGGCTATTGTTTGGATTTGGTTCTTTCCGTCTATGAGGAAAAGGTTTATACCATAGCTGATTAGTCCGTCAATCAGGCGTTGATTCCAAGCCAGTTCGTAGCTTATCATGCATTCTGCATGCAACGAGTCGGAGTTGGCTGTGCCGTATAGATACATCTCACGTGTGTTTGGGTTGCGAAATCCTTTACTTAGCGATGCTTTAACTTCGCCTGTTGCTATCGGTCGGAATACAACACCTGCTTGTGGTATCCACTGGCCTCCTGCGGTCGAGTGATGGTCGTAGCGTATTCCTGCATCGATTGTGAACTTTGTGCAAATGTCTTGTCGCAGGTCGATATAACCAGCTACTTCGTTTTCGTGTGCATGTACACTTTGCATCAGTCGTCGAGGTGTTGTCACTTGCGCATTTGTCTGACGGTCGGTGTAGTATGCACGTCCGTAGATGTGTTGATAATCTGCTCCTATGGTTATGTGATTTCCGTCGAATGGATGGAATGATTGCCACCATGACACTCCTGCCACAGCATCTTTCGAGCGGAAGAGGTCAGTCTGCGGTGTACCGCCATAAGTATCGTAGCCATCGTTAATTTTATGTCTGCCGAAGTTGTCGTATATGCTCAGTGCACCATTAGATTTAACGTGCTGGTTTTCAAGCACCAGACTGGCGGCTCCACGTGTAATCCATTGGTCGTTTTCCTGTTTTGGTTGGGTTACTGTCCCGGGATTACTGGCGTTGAAATGTGTGAGGTCTAAATCGCAGAATATGTTCCAGTTTTTGTTTAGTTCGTAGTTTAGTTTGATGTACCCGCCATATTGCTCAAACTCCATGTCTGAACGGTGGTTGTCGCTGCGTGAGTATTGTGCTGCTGCGGTACTTGTAAATCGGTCAACACGCACTTGATTGCTCACTTCTGTTTGTACCGTACCATAGCTGCCTGCACCGGCCTTGATTGTGGTATGGATTCCGTCGGTTGTCATTTTGCGTGTCACGATGTTGACAACTCCTCCCATCGCATTCGAACCGTAAAGCAACGAGGCCGGACTTCGCATTACTTCTACTCGTTCGGCCATGAGTGTCTGGTAACTGTCGGCAATACTGTGTCCATAGACTCCGTTGTATTGCGGATGCCCGTCGATTAGTACCATTACTTGTCCGTTGCCCGATGAGAGTCCTCTAATCATGAGACCTCCAGCTGCACCGGTGCTAACTCCATAGCCCATAATTCCACGACTGGTTACGCTGAGACCTGGTACTTGCTCCATGAGGGTAGGCAGGATGTTTGCTCGTTCGTTGGCTGTGAGTTGGTCACGTCCAACCGTAGTGACGGTCATGGGTAGGTACCTTACGTCGGTTGCACTGCGTGTACCGGTCACCACTACTGTGTTGATGTTTACTCCATTGATGGTGTCGGTGGTCTCGGCATGGAGGGCCGCAGACCACAATGTTGCAGTCAATATGGCTGCAACCAGAGTTTTTGATTCTTTGTTCATAGTTTTATATTTTTTCATAGTATGCTGTGGGAAAATCCCACTGCTTTTGATGCAAATTTACAGCATTTTGTTTACATAAGTACATGTTTTTTAGGAAAAAGAATGTTTTACTACAAAAAAAGACGAGCTAACTTCACAGTCTGCTCGTACGTTAATATGAAAAAGTCTTTACCTTATAGCAAAACTATATTACTTATAGCTTATCGTTCGCAAAGTTAAATGATTTCCAACAAAGCTCCAAATATTTTTATATATTTTTTTAATTTTATTTTAATTATTTGTGCGAATTATGTTTTTTTTAGCCTTTTTCTAACTGTTGTAGTTTTATGGATAGTCGATTGGAATGTTATAATGTTTGAAATGCCGAATGTAGCTGTGGCTCGAGGCCGTGATGCTACATTCGGCACTTAGTGTTGTATTTGTTATAATTATCAAATGTTGTAGCTATCCGTTCATGGTAGCGAGGAACTCCTCGTTGTTTTCGGTACGCTCTATGTGTTTCAGTATTGTGTCCATAGCCTCGAGGTTATTCATGTCGGCAATATGGTTTCTGATAATCCACATGCGTCGTCGTGTATTTTCGTCTTGCAGCAGGTCGTCGCGTCGTGTGCTCGATGCGATGAGGTTGACAGCAGGGAATATACGTTTGTTGGCGAGCATACGGTCGAGTTGCAGTTCCATGTTACCAGTTCCTTTGAACTCTTCGAAAATCACTTCGTCCATTTTTGAACCAGTGTCAATCAGTGCGGTTGCAATGATGGTGAGCGAACCACCGCCTTCAATGTTGCGTGCAGCTCCGAAGAATCGCTTGGGTTTCTGCAGTGCGTTGGCATCAACTCCTCCTGTCAGCACTTTGCCCGATGCCGGACTTACGGTGTTGTATGCTCGCGCCAGTCGTGTAATAGAGTCGAGGAATATTACTACATCGTGTCCGCATTCCACCATACGTTTTGCTTTTTCGAGTACAAGGTTGGCTATCTTAACATGGTTGTCGGCCGGTGCATCGAATGTTGATGCTATGACTTCTGCATTTACCGTACGTGCCATGTCGGTCACTTCCTCTGGTCGTTCGTCGATGAGCAGCATCATAAGGTATGCTTCGGGATGGTTGCGTGCTATCGAGTTAGCAATGTCTTTCATGAGCAGGGTCTTACCTGTCTTTGGTTGAGCGACTATGAGTGCGCGCTGCCCCTTGCCTATAGGCGAGAATAAATCTACGATGCGCGATGAGGGTGTATCACCCTTTCCACAACACAGACGGAATTTCTGGTCGGGGAAGAGTGGAGTAAGGTACTCGAATGGTACTCGATCGCGCACAACCGATGGTTCACATCCGTTTATTTTGTCGATGCGTACGAGTGGAAAGAATTTTTCGCCCTCGCGTGGCGGACGTATCGTACCTTCAACGACATCTCCTGTTTTCAGTCCGTAATGTTTTACCTGTGATGGGTTGACATATATGTCATCGGGTGATGACAGGTAGTTGTAGTCTGAACTGCGAAGGAATCCGAATCCGTCGGCTGTAGTGTCGAGTACTCCCGAAATGTGTATTATGTCGTTGAAATCGTAGGGCTCGGCATCAGTGTTGTTTTCGTATAATGGTTGGTAGTCGTCGGTTTCTAAGTCTGATTGGTAGAACTCGTTGTTTGCATCGGTATCTGCATTTGTGGCCAAGTGTGTTGGGGTGCGGTATTTTTCGAATATACTGGTAGGTCCCTCTTCTGATTCGATGTCTTCGTTTGGTATGTTTTCCAGAATTATGAAATCCGACTCGTCGTCAAACATCTCCGTTCCAATCGGCATCTTGTTGGTTTTGTTGTCTTTGAGGTCAAGGAGTGATGTTCCGCCTTTCGTTTCCTCATTTTTACCAATTGAGTTGTCGGCCGGTTCGTCTATATTGTTGTCGTTGACTGGTTCCGGTTGGTTTTTGCGTGGTCGTCCGCGTTTGCGTTTTGGCGTTTCGATTTCTGCCGCCTCTTTGTCTTCATGTGCAGTTCCCTTTTCGGTTACCGTTTCGTCTATATTGTTGTCGTTGACCGGTTCCTGCTGTTTTTTGCGTGGTCTTCCGCGTTTGCGTTTTGGTGTTTCCACTTCTGCCTGATTCATAATTTCTTCTGCAGGATTGGCATTGTTGGTATCTGTGGTCTCTGGTGTTTCTGCTTGCGGTTGTAGGGCGTCGTTTGAGTCGAGCATTTCAATTTCTTCAAACGACAGGTCGTTGAAAAGTGAATTGTCGGTGGGCATGGTGGTTTGCTTTTCTATCTTCTTGGCCTTCATCTGGTTGGCCGAATATACATGGTCGACGGTCTTTATGCGGTTACGCTTTCTTGGTTTTTCGCTTGCAGTGGTTTGTGCGGCTTTTTCAATAGCCGAGTGGTCGAGTATTTCATACACGAGTTCTTGTGCTTCCAGCTTGTCGGCCTTGATTCCAAACTCGTTGGCAATGGCTTGCAGTTCTTCAAGGCTTTTCTTGCTTAGTTCTTCTTTGTTATACATGAATTTGTGTTTAGTGATTTTCGTTGCTTTGGCATTCTCAAGGTACAGATGCGTGTAAAAGTGAAACGTACCCTATGTATGGTACGGTGCATTTATTGCTTGTACTTATGTATTGGGAATTTTAAGTTTACGTAGGGATAGATTCGGATGTTTTGCTCCTAAATCCGGTGCAAAGGTAATAATATTTTCTGAAACGGTAATCTATTATTGCAAAAAAAATACATGTGTAGGTGTCTTTTTCTTTTATTTAATGCTTTTATTAATTTTTTCAATGTATTTGAGCAGTTCTTCGCGTCCCATGCGTGTAGGTGCGCTGGTAATGAAGTGTTGTGGTAATTCTTCCCATTGTTGTGTCAGGTGTTCCATGTATGCTGCCACATTGCTTGTCTGGCGCTGACGATTCAGTTTGTCTGCTTTTGTGAATACAATGACGAATGGTACACCGTTTTCGCCAAGGAAGTTGATAAAATCGAGGTCTTTCTGCTGTGGCTCGTGCCTTATATCAATTAGCAGGAACAGGCATGTGAGTTGTTGCCGTTCGAGCACATAATGACTTATCAGGTTCCACAGTTTGTCCATCTCACGTTTGCCACGCATAGCATATCCATAACCGGGTAGATCCACAAGATACCATGATTGGTTGATGAGGAAATGGTTGATAAGCATTGTCTTGCCGGGGGTGCTTGATGTGAGTGCCAGTCTCTTTCTGCCCGTGAGCATGTTGATGAGGCTTGATTTGCCAACGTTCGAGCGTCCGATGAAAGCATACTCGGGCAGGTCGGTGTTGGGACACATATCAGCACGTGGACTGCTACATTTGAATTCGGCAGATGTTATGTTCATGTGGCTGTTTGTTTTGTGATGTTCGGTAAATCAGTCGTAATAACAATTTATACAGACGCAATACACCATGCGCCGTTATTGCATCGATGCATGGTGTGTGCTGTCGTTATGGTATTTATTTGGCTTTATTGATGATGTCGAGGCATTCCTGGCATTTCTTGGTTATGTATTGCCAGTCTTGTGCTTCGATGCGGTCTTTAGGGAAGAGTTTGCTACCCATTCCTACGCAATAGACCCCGGCTTTGAACCATGCTGTCAGGTTTTCCTCTGTTGGTGCCACTCCGCCTGTTACCATGATTTTAGACCATGGCATAGGTGCTTTCATGCCTTTTACAAAAGCCGGGCCATACACATCGCCCGGGAACACCTTGCATAGGTCGCAACCAAGTTCTTGTGCACGGCCTATTTCGCTTACCGTTCCACATCCGGGGCAATAGGGAATGAGCCTGCGGTTGCAAACCGGTGCAATATCGGGGTTGAATAGTGGACCGACTACAAAGCATGCACCGAGTTGTATATAGAGTGCTGCTGTCGGTGCATCTACCACACTGCCTACACCTAATGCCAGTTCGGGACATTCGCTTTGAGCGTATTTTACACATTCGGCAAATACCTCGTGGGCGAAGTCACCGCGGTTGGTGAACTCGAAAGCTCGAACGCCGCCATCGTAGCAAGCCTTGATTACGTGTTTGGATACTTCTGCATCATTGTGATAGAACACAGGTACCATGCCTGTATCTCCAATTTTTGCCATGACGGCCAGTTTATCAAATCGTGACATGTTTATATTGATTGTAACTATGCTTTTGTGATTTTTCTGAAGATGGTTTACAAGTGTGAAATAGTGCTTATGGTGTGTTATCGTTGAACACGTCCGTTGGCATTGCCGCCTGCCAGTGCTTCAACTTCTTCGATACTTACGTGGTTGAAGTCGCCGGGGATAGTGTGTTTCAGTGCGCTGGCAGCCACAGCAAATTCGAGTGCTTCGCCTTGAGTGGCTTTGGTTAGGAGTCCGTGGATAAGTCCGCCAGAGAACGAGTCGCCTCCGCCCACTCTGTCAATGATTGGATTGATGTCGTATCGGCGCGACTGATAGAATTCTTTGCCGTCGAAGATGAGTGCTTTCCATCCGTTGTGTGTGGCACTGAAGCTTTCGCGCAGTGTGCTTACCACATATTTGAATCCAAACTCGGCTGCCATCTGACGGAATATGCCTTCGTATCCTGCTGCATCGGTCTTTCCGCCTTCAACATCGGCATCGGGTTTGAATCCGAGGCATAGTTCGGCATCTTCCTCGTTGCCTATACATACATCTACATACTGCATGAGTGGTCGCATTATGCTGATGGCCTTTTTGCTGGTCCAGAGTTTTTTTCGGAAGTTGAGGTCGCAGCTCACGGTCACCCCATGGCGTTTGGCTGCTATACAAGCCAGGCGCAGACATTCGGCGCTTTGGTCGCTCACTGCCGGTGTTATGCCGCTCCAGTGAAACCAGTCGGCTCCCTTGAAGATGGCATCGAAGTCGAAATCTTCAGGACGTGCGTTGGCTATGGCCGAGTTGGCACGGTCGTATATCACCTTGGATGCACGCATTGATGCGCCTGTCTCGGCATAGTACAGACCCACACGGTCGCCACCACGTGCAATGAAGTCGGTGTTGACTCCAAAGCGACGTAATCCGTTTACTGCTATTTGTCCAATCTCATGTGGAGGGAGTTTGCTTACAAAGTAGGCTTCATGTCCGAAGTTTGCAAGGCTCACTGCCACGTTGGCTTCACCGCCACCGGGGATGATGCAGAACTTATCGGCTTGTACAAATCGGGAATTTCCTTCGGGACTGAGACGGAGCATAATCTCGCCCATTGTGATGATTTTCGACATTGTGTTTTTTGTTTTCTTTGTTTTTACGTAAATGGTTAACAGTAGCCTTATGCGGTGCAAAGGTAACAATAAAAAATGAAAAACTAAGATTGAGGTTTGAAAATTGAGGATTGAAAAGTAAAAAAATGTATCGTGTCGGCCAATTTTCGTATTTGATACTCTTATTTTTATTTTTCATTTCCGCTATTCATTCAAAATAGCTAACTTTGCAGACATTAAATATATATGTTATGACAAAGAATATAACTCCGGTGCTGCTGCTCACTGGTTATCTAGGAAGCGGCAAGACCACTCTTTTGAACCGAATTCTTGCTAATAAGCGTGGTATAAAATTTGCGGTGATAGTAAATGATATCGGCGAAGTGAATATTGATGCCGACCTAATAGAGCAGGGGGGTATAGCCCAACAGAAAGACGACAGCCTTGTAGCTCTTCAGAATGGGTGTATATGCTGCACGCTGAAGATGGATCTCGTTGAGCAACTGCACGATATCATCAGTATGCATAGGTTTGACTATATTGTGATTGAGGCCAGCGGAATATGCGAACCGGCACCTATAGCACAAACAATCTGTTCCATACCGCAGATGGAACCAAGATATACTCGCGACGGATTGCCACAGCTTGACTGTATCGTTACGGTGGTCGATGCGCTGAGACTGAAAGACGAGTTTGGCAACGGCGACCATTTGTTGCGCCAGAATATTGATGACGAAGATATCGAGAATTTGGTTATACAACAGATAGAATTCTGTAATATCATTCTGCTCAACAAGGCTTCGGAGGTGGAGAAGACCGATTTGGAACGCATACGCCGAATTATCCGTGCCTTGCAGCCTAAGGCTGAAATTATCGATTGTGATTATTGTGATGTCAATCTCGACAAGATACTCAATACACTTATGTTTGATTTTGAGGATGTTGTAACTTCGGCAACTTGGATTGATGCTATTGAGAACGACCGTGATGGTGACGAAGATCATGGTGATGATGACCATGATGATGACCACGACGAAGACCATGGGCATCATCACCACCATCACGACGAAGACCATGAGCATCATCACCACCATCACGACGAGGGTGAAGCTGAAGAATATGGCATAGGCACGTTTGTGTACTACCGCCGCCAGCCATTCGACATAGGTCGGTTCGATGAATTTGTGGCTCGTCGTTGGCCGAAGTCAGTCATACGGGCTAAAGGCATGTGCTATTTCCGCAACGAGCAACATCTTTGTTATGTGTTTGAGCAGGCGGGACGTCAGTTTTCGCTCAGGAATGCCGGACAATGGTATGCCACGATGCCTAAAGACCAATTGCAACGCCTCTTGGACGCTGAGCCAAGACTGCTAAAAGACTGGGACGAGACCTATGGCGACCGCATGCAGAAACTCGTGTTCATCGGTCAGAAGATGGACCGCGAAGCAATCGAGGCCGAGCTGGACAAGTGCTTGTGTCCTGACGGCAGGATTGTATGATAAAAACGTGAAACAATATCTAAACAATACGGCTATGAAACGAATAATGATTACAATTGCTCTGCTCGTTGGTGTGATTACCACGGTCAGTGCCAACACTGTCACCGGAGAAGGCGCATGGTGTTGGTTTGCCGACCCACGAGCACTACATTATGAAAACCCTGAGGGTACTATCAATGCTACGTATTTGGGCTATATCGACAATCATGGCAATATACGTGCCACACAGATGGACTTTGTGAGCGGACGCCGCGACGAAGTGATCATACGCAGTTACTTCCAACCCGACGACCACAACAACCCTACATTCCTCGTTTTGCCCGACGAGCGTGTGATGATATTCTACACCCGACACACCGACGAACCACGCATCTGGTATCGTATATCGGTACGTAAGGGCGACATCACAACATTGGGCGAAGAACGATACATCGAAACCCGACAGAATACCACATACCCATCGCCGTTTATCATGAGCGACGACCCCAACCACATATATCTGTGTTGGCGTGGCATAAACTGGCATCCTACTATAGCCAGGCTGACTATGCCCGACATGTCTGATAATGTGAGTATCGACTTCGGCCCGCGACAGATTGTGCAGTCAACTGGTGCCCGGCCTTATGCGAAGTACCAGAGCAACGGGCGCGATAAGATTTACCTCACCTACACAACAGGGCACCCCGACAACGAATGGCCATGCTGGCTTTACTTCAACGTGATAGATATAAATCACGGCGACGGACCTATACTGCGCGACATCAAAGGCAACGAGTTGGCACATGTGGCCGACGCTACATTCCGTGTCAATAAAACCGAGGAATACAAGGCTCAGTTCCCGTTCACACTAATTGATTCACCGACCGACACGCGCGACTGGGTATGGCAAATAACCCTTGACGCCAAAGAACAACCAGTCGTGGCCATGACACACATCAGCAACGACAAAAACACCCACACCTACATACATGCCAAATGGACTGGAAAGGACTGGCGCCTGACTACACTGGCTGATGGCGGACATGCATTCCACCAGAACTGGCAACGCACCGAGAAATGCTACAGCGGGGGCATGGCGTTTGATAGCGACAACCCTAATGTGGTGTATGTGTCGGTACCGGTCAATGGTACATACGAGATATGCCGAATAACCCTCACCGACAAAGGAAAGATAGCGGAACGTAAGTATATCACCACCAACTCTGCCAAAAACAATATGCGTCCGTATGTCATTCCATCTTCTGCAACCTCGCCACTACGGCTCTGCTGGATGCGTGGCGACTACTATTATTGGATGGTCAACCGCAACTATCCACAGGGATTCCCAACCAGTCTGGAATGCGACTACAACCTGCCAGAGATCACAACAGGTAAAGTCATCTTCGACGACACCGACTATCGGGGGCAGACTCTTCAGGTAAGTCCTAATATCATGCTCGGCATTACAGCCGACAACTATCTGTATCTACGCATAGGAAACCGTACATACGTAAGTCAGTGTCGTTACCTCACATCCGACGATTGGGCCCGCTTTTCAACAGGCACATCGGGCGACACCTGGCCTACACGCATCATATCGGCACACATCACACTGTCTGAATTAGACGGATACACCATATTGAGTCGCAACGGAGCCATAGAGATGAAAATAAAGGTTTGAACCCTTATGACCTATTAGGGATTATAATCAAAGATCCTGGTACAACATTCGTGCCAGGGTCTTTCTGTTTTTGCGAGTACGCAGTCTCAAGTCTATGAGTGCGCAGTCACGGGTTCATGAGTGCGTGGTCACAGGTTCATGAGTGCGTGGTCACAGGTTCATGAGTGCGCAATCCCGGAGCTTAACGGTGTATATAAATCCTAACTGTGAATATATAAATAAGGTGGATATACAAGTTTCGTATGTATAGGGTTTGATAATAGAAATCAAAACGAAAGATTTATAATAAAAGTAACGAAATATCATTGTATTAAAGCACTTTGGCAGAATTTGCGATAATTATTAAACTTTGCTAACTTCCGCTATTGTGATGCCCTTTTTGTTGCATATTTGTTACGCCATTCAAATTCTTGTTGTATCTTTGCACCGAGTTTTGAACGTTATGTGTAACTTTTAATAATGTCGCAATGGCAAGACCTAAGAAATCATTGAAGGTAAAAGAACCCATCCGCATTCGAGAACGCAAATTGGCGGATGGCAACATCAGCCTGTACCTTGACATCTATGTGAAGGGTACTCGCAAGT
>CALGGJ010000023.1 GCA_937915745.1 uncultured Prevotellaceae bacterium
TTACGGGCTTATTTTTGCAGATTTTATGTGTTTCTTTGCAATCGGACTATTTTCCCACGCAGAAATTTGAGAATATGTTGTGTAGAGTGTCGTCGGAGGTGAGGTCGCCTAGTATTTCGGAAAGTGAGTCGATGCATGCATGTAGGTCTAGCGCGATGATGTCGGGGGTGACGTCGTTGCCCTTGAGTTGGTTGATGACTGTGTCTATTGATTGCAGAGCCGATATTAGTGCCGTTTGGTGGCGCATGTTGGTGATGATGATGTCGGAGTCGGTGTGTGTGATTTTTTGGGCTGCTACTACTAGTTGCTCCTCCAACAGGTCTAATCCCAATCCGTTGATTGCTTGGAAGGTAGGTGTTTTGTTTTCTATATGTATGACGGTTTGCTCGCTGGAGGTTGTGATGTCGGGGTAGGGGATGCCTGGCTCTGTTATCATTATAATGATTTGTGCTTTGCCGGCTGCTTGCTTTGCGCGTTGGATTCCCATACGTTCGATGGTGTCGGTGGTGTGGTGTATTCCAGCTGTGTCGATGAATCGGAATAGTATGCCGCTTATGTTGATGCAGTCTTCCACAAGGTCGCGTGTCGTGCCTTGTTGGTCGGATACTATTGCTCGGTCGTCGTGTAACAGTTGGTTGAGCAGGGTTGATTTACCTACGTTTGGCGCACCTATTATTGCTACGGGTATTCCGTTTTTTAGTGCGTTGCCGGCTCTGAACGAATTTGTGAGTTTCTCTATAACGCTGTGTATTGTTTGTGCCAGGGTTAGCAGTTGCTGGCGGTCGGCGAATTCTACGTCTTCTTCTGAGAAGTCGATTTCGAGTTCGAGCAGTGAGGTCATCTCGAGTAGTTGGTCGCGTAGGCTTCGCATTTGTTTGCTGTAGTCACCTCTCATCTGGTTCATAGCCAGCCGGTGTGATGCTTCCGACGATGATGCGATGAGGTCGGCCACGGCTTCGGCTTGGCTGAGATCCATCTTGCCATTAAGAAATGCCCGCTGGGTGAATTCACCGGGTTGTGCCATTTGGCATCCGTGTTGGATGAGTAGTGACAGTATGGTTTGTATGATATATGAGCTTCCGTGGCATGATATTTCGACGGAGTTTTCGCCTGTGTATGAGTGTGGTGCACGGTATATTGTCGCAATTGCATCGTCTATGATGCCTCCGTCGGTCCTTGTCACTTGTCCGTAGTGCATAGTGTAGCCTTTGGCGTCATTGAGTTTTTTTCCCGATGTGGTACGGAAGATGGAATCTGCTACATTGATTGCGTCTGTGCCCGATATGCGGATGATGCCGATTGCACCACCCATAGCCGTTGAATTTGCACAAATTGTATTCATTTATTCTTTTTTGTATGAATTTCGATGCAAAGTTACGAAGATTTCATGATTTGTTTGTATCTTTGTGGAGATTTTTATATTTACCCCCAAAAAACAATGTATTATGAATAGGTTCATTTTTTCCTGTGTAGGTGTTGCCTTGTCTATTTCGACGGCAATGGCACAGGGAATGTCGGATAAGGGTCCGACAATGGGTTGGAGTTCGTGGAACACCTACGGGTTCAACATCAGCGAGGAAATCATTAAGAAGCAGGCAATGGCCATGCGCAGCAAGGGTTATTTGGCAGCAGGCTACACTTATGTGAACATTGACGATGGCTACTTCGGTGGTCGCGATGAGGATGGTCATCTGCTCATACACCCAACCCGTTTCCCTAACGGCATGAAAGTGGTGGTGGATTATATTCACAAGCTTGGCATGAAGGCCGGCATTTATTCGGATGCAGGCAAGAACACTTGTGCTTCGTATTTTGGAGGCGACAAGATTGGCGAGGGTGTAGGGTTGCTCGGGCATGAGGATGACGATGCAAACTTGTGGTTCAACGACTTGGGCTTCGATTTTATAAAGGTCGATTTCTGTGGCGGTTCGCCCGGGCACAACAAAGACCATCTCCAACTCAACGAAGAGCAGCGGTATCGTGCGATATGGAAAGCCATCTTGAATACCGGCCGCACTGATGTCCGCATGAATATATGCCGATGGGCTTTTCCTGGCACGTGGGCTTCTGAGGTATCGACCAGCTGGCGTACTACTGGCGACATCAATTGCAGCTGGAATTCGATAAAGTCTATACTGAAGGAGAATGTGTATCTTTCCGGATTCTGTGGTCCCAACAGTTTCAACGATATGGACATGCTTGAGGTTGGCCGTGGTCTTTCTGCCGAGGAAGATAAGACTCATTTTGGCATGTGGTGTATAATGGATTCGCCGTTGCTCATCGGCTGTGATGTGAGCAATGCGTCTGATGATGCCCGCAAACTTATGTGCAATAAGGAGCTGATAGCCCTCAATCAGGACACCCTCTATCAGCAGGCCTATGTAGTGAAGCGCGATGGAGAACTCTATGTCATGGTAAAAGACTTGGAGGTTGAACACGGGACGGTTCGTGCCGTGGCACTGCTTAATTTGAGTGATGTGGCGTCTGATATGGAGATAGCCCTCAGTGATTTGGATTTGGGTGGAACGGTGAAGGTGCGCGATTTGTTTTTGAAGCATGATCAGGCCGATGTGACCGATACGCTCAAGGTACGTGTGCCAAGTCATGGCACCCGCATCTACCGTCTGGAAGCCGAAACACGATACGAACGTACCCTTTATGAGGCCGAGACAGCCTTTCTCTCTGCCTATCAGGAGTTGGTGAACAATCAGACTTTGCCTTCGGCCATATTCCAAGAGAGCGACATGTGTTCGGGCGGGGCAAAAGTGGGATGGCTTGGTAATGCTCAGAACAACGATTTGCGTTGGCGCAACGTATATTCATCCGGTGGTGGCAATTATACTATGACACTCGATTTCATAACTGGCGAGAGCCGCACGGTAAATGTTCAGGTGAATGGTAAGACCGTGAAGCGTGTTGCTGCCCGCGCAGCGGGATGGGACAACATACAGTCGGTGAGCCTCGATATCGAACTGTTACCCGGCCTCAACGAAATCCGGTTGTTCAACTCCGCGGCTTGGATGCCCGATATCGACTGTATGCACCTGAAGTACAATGGCCCTACCGGAATAGACAGTATGAGGCCGGTCAAGAAGAGCGAGAACATCTATTCGCTCGATGGCATACGCTGGCAGTCGGGCGATGGTTTGTTGAGTGGTATTTATGTAATAGATGGCAGGAAGATAGCCGTAAGGAGGTGACACGCCATTGCGTCGGTTATCTGCTGTGGAATGCCATGAGAAAATAGGTCTATCCAACTTCTTCGTCGAAATACAAGAAGCGTTTGATGCTCTTTTTAGGCGTTTTCTCAAACTCTTTCTGCATAATCTTTATTCCGGCAATTTGTTCGTATGCAGGCAGGTCTTGGTTTACTTCGCGGCGCACTTTGTCCAGTGCGAGGCTCAGTTCCTTGGCAGGGATGGCGTTTGCTGCTACTTCGTCGTGGTCGGGATATATGAGAGCATAAAGGCGTCCGCCCGATTGTATCACCACGCTTTCTGCTACGAGTATCTGGGCGTTGAGCTTGTCTTCAATTTCTTCCGGGTAGATGTTTTGCCCGTTTGGTCCGAGCAACATGTTCTTTGAACGTCCGCGAATGAAGATGGTTCCGTCGGCCTTCATGATTCCGAGGTCGCCGGTGTGATACCAACCGTCGGCGTCGAGTGTCTGGTGTGTTGCTTCTTCGTTTTTGTAGTATCCCAGCATCACTCCGTCACCCTTCACCAGTATTTCGCCTACCGTCTCGGCTGGTGTCGGACTGTCTATGCGTACTTCCATGCGTGGTATCGGTTTACCGCACGACCCTGGAATATAGCTTGCATAATCCTGATAGGTTATGAGAGGTGCGCACTCGGTGGTTCCGTAGCCTACGGTGTAGCGGAATTTGATGTCGTGTAGAATGGCCGACACGTCGTCGGACAGTGCAGCACCGCCTATTATCACTTCGTAGAATCGTCCTCCGAATGCGTCGGTAAGTTTTTTGCATATATTGCGTTTCACTGTCTGGCCAATGATTGGCAGGGTCAGGAGTGTGCGTATGCGTATGTCTTGCATTCGTGGCATGATGGTGCGGCGAATCACTTTTTCGATGATGAGAGGTACGCTGACTATCAGTGTCGGCTTTATCTCGGCAAATGCCTTGAATATGAGTGTAGGCGACAGCTTGGTGAGGAAATAGATGTGCATACCCATACAGAATTCGCTCAGTATCTCGAATGCCAGACCGTACATGTGGGCCATCGGCAAAATGCTTACTACGGTGCCGTCGCGGGCTATCTTGTCGTGCAGCTCGTCGATACCGAACTGCACGTTGTTCCACAGGTTTTTTTGTGAGAGCATGACACCCTTCGATTTCCCGGTCGAACCCGATGTGTAGTTGATGATTGCAAGGGTGTCGGCTGTGAGTTTGGGGTAGTCTATGTTGCTTGGGCCGAATGAGTCGGGATGCAGTTGGTCAAATCGTTGCCTGGCCCGGTCTGTAAAACTGTCGTGTGCCTGTAGGTGTGGCTGCTGCAGACATGATGCGGTGTTCCACCACACCACACTGAAGTCGGCTAAATTGACAACTCCGCATGTATAGGGCATTGATGTCGATGGGTCGGCATCAATGTCGTGCATCTCTTTCCAGATGCTGTCGCTCACAAACAGGAGCCTCGACTCTGAGTGTTCGAGTATGTTTCTTATTTGTTCGGGCTTAAACTCGTGAAGTATCGGCACCACCACGGCTCCGTATGTCAGTGTGGCCATGAAGGTCACAGCCCAGTTGGCACAGTTGCGCCCACAGATGGCTATGTTGTCGCCTGGCTTGATACCGAGGCTTTCAAATGTAAGGTGGAACAGTTCTATTTCTTTGGCTATATCGGCATAGGTCAACGACTCACCCTGATAGTTGGTCAGGGCCGGGGCATCCCAGCATTGGCGTATGACTTGCTCTATCAGCCGGTTGATGCTTTTGTCTGATTCGTTGTAAGATTTCATCGATGCTCAGGATCGCTTGATTTGTGCGCAAAGATACGACTTTTTGACGAATAACAAGGCATGTTTCCGAAATAATTTATATTTAATAGTCGATTGTTGCATTCAGTTTGTTCCGGTTGCCGTGTGCCATATCAAAAACAGAGTGGCAGGGCCTTGTTCTGCGACTCCGTACTCCCGGGCCTGCGACTCCGCACTCTCGGGCCTGCGACTCCGCACTCTCGGGCCCGTGGGTGCTGGGTCCGTCAGCTGCAGGCAGAGCAATGCCTCCACCGACGACCTTGCTTCCAAGACACATTCTCCGACATCTCGTCTTGCCGGACATCTCCGATGTTAATAAAAAAACCACCCATTTTGACGGGTGGAAATTGTCGCTTTTCGTGACCCGCTTGGGGCTCGAACCCAAGACCCCCACATTAAAAGTGTGATGCTCTACCAACTGAGCTAGCGAGTCTAACCTTGTTGAAGCTTGCGAAAATATTGCTTTTTGCGGGTGTTTGGCCCGCCCTTGTTTCCGTAAGCGGGTGCAAAGGTAGTTAGTTTTTTTGTATTGACAAAGCTTTTTCTAAAAAAAATGCCGTATCTTTGCAGCAAAAAGTGTCGGATGTACAGTTTTCTGCCGTTTTGCAGGCAAAGCGGTGCTGTCACAGACACTGCAAATAGCCTTCGACAACTGTAGATAACCATTGGCAAACTCTTGTATTTATGTTATACTGGTTAATAATATCGATTGTAATGCTCGAAATGATATACGAGCTTACTCTGAGTCGGCTCAATATCATTGCATCGAAGCGCGAGGTGCCGGCCATTCTCCGCGGTATGTATGACGATGAGGCATACGCTCGGCAGCAATCGTATTTCCGTGCCAACCGCAGCGTGAGCCTTGTCTCCACATTGGTAAGTACACTCTTCACCCTGCTTGTGTTTGCTTTTGGCGGATTAGGATGGCTCGACTCGCTGGTGCGCTCGCTGTCTGACAGTCCAGTGGTGCAGGCATTGGCGTTTTTTGCCGTGCTCGGCACCGTCAGCTGGCTGATAGCCTTGCCTATAGATGTTTACGACACGTTTGTGATAGAGGAACGCTACGGATTCAACAAAACGACTGTACGACTATATATCGTTGATACGCTGAAAAGCCTCGGACTTACCGTCGTGCTTGGTGGTGGACTGCTTGCTCTCGTGGTTTGGATATATGGTTGCTCGCCCCATTGGTTCTGGCTCATTGCATGGGGTGTGATGGCTTTGGTAACTACCGTGATACAATATTTCTATTCGGTATTGCTGGTGCCGATATTCAACAAGCAGACACCACTGGCCGAAGGAGAGTTGCGCGATGCGATAGAGCAGTTTGCAAAACGTGCCGATTTCCGCCTGAAAAACATTTATGTAATCGACGGTTCAAAGCGCAGCACGCACTCCAATGCTTATTTCACGGGGTTCGGACGCCAAAAACGAGTGGTGCTGTATGATACCCTCATCACACAACTCAGTACCGATGAGATTGTGGGGGTGCTGGCCCACGAGATAGGTCACTACAAACACCATCACATAGTGCTGTCGATGCTTGAGGGGCTGGCAACATCGCTCGTCACATTCATATTGCTCGGTCTGTGCCTCGACAGCCACGAACTTGCTGCCGCTGCCGGTAGCGGGATGCCGTCGTTCCATGTGAATGTTGTGATTTTCTCGTTACTCTATACACCACTGAACATCCTGATGGGTATAGTTTCAAACATTCGTTCACGACGGGGTGAACGGCAAGCCGACCATTATGCACTGGTTCATGGTATGGGTGCAGCTGAAGCATCGGCCCTGAAGAAGATGTCGGCAATGAGTCTTGCCAACCTCACTCCACATCCTGCTGTGGTCTTTACCAGTTATTCACATCCCACACTTGCCGAGCGGGTAACCACACTTACCGCTGCCACCAACGCTGCCGAACGTGTGTGATACCTTTCATCGATTTTGCTATCTTGAGGGTCTTTTTTTTACACAATATTATGGAGAATGGTAAGCAAATACCTTTTTATTATGAAATATGTGTTATCGATTGTGAATAAATTCGTATCTTTGCCACCTAAACTGCAAAGATACGTCTGATTGTATTTCCTGGGCCATCCACTGGATGAACAGGGATGTAATATAAACAAATGTAACAACGCTATAGGATAATTGGACAAGCAATCTTTCGCGCCCATTTACGAGGCGCTCGTTGAGTTCCGAAGGAACCGTGTGGTTCCGTTCGATGTACCAGGCCACAAGCGCGGTCGCGGTAATCCCGAATTGGTGAAACTGCTGGGCAAGCAGTGTGTCGAGCTGGATGTCAACTCAATGAAACCGCTCGACAATCTCTGCCATCCTATCTCCGTGATAAAAGAAGCCGAAGATTTGGCAGCCGACGCCTTCGGTGCAGCACATGCGTTCCTTATGGTCGGAGGTACCACCTCGGCAGTTCAGACCATGGTACTCACGGCATCGAAGAAGGGCGAGAAAATAATCTTGCCGCGAAACGTACACCGCAGTGTAATCAATGCATTGGTTATAAATGGCGCTACACCTATCTATGTCAACCCCGACGTCGATAACAGGCTGGGTATAGCCCTCGGTATGAAGATATCGCAGGTGGAGAAAGCAATCGAGGAAAACCCCGATGCGGTGGCTATTCTTGTAAACAATCCATCTTACTATGGCATCTGCTCAAACCTGAAACGTATTGTTGAACTGGCCCACGAACACAATATGCTGGTGTTGGTTGATGAAGCTCACGGTACACACTTCTACTTTGGTGACGATATGCCGTTGAGTGCCATGGCGGCCGGAGCAGACATGTCGTGTGTGTCGATGCACAAGTCGGGCGGAAGTCTCACTCAGAGCAGCATCTTACTCACCAATTCTTCCGTAGGACCAGGATATGTGCGACAGGTGATAAACCTCACTCAAACCACCAGTGCCTCATACCTGCTGTTGGCTTCTCTCGATATATCACGTCGCAACCTTGCACTACGCGGACACGAGGCATTTCGCGAGGTACTCGATATGGCCGAGTACGCCCGCACCGAGATAAACAATATAGGCGACTACTACGCATACGGCCCCGAACTCATCAATGGCGATTCAATCTACGATTTCGATAAGACCAAGCTCACGGTCTTCACCCTCGACGTAGGATTGGCCGGCATAGAAGTCTATGACCTCTTGCGCGATGAATACGACATTCAGATGGAACTGGGCGATATAGGCAATACGTTGGCATACATCTCGATAGGCGACCGTATGCGCGAGATAGAACGTCTTGTGAGTGCGCTTTATGATATCCGGCGCCGGTTCAAACGCTCGCGTTCAGGATTGTTCGACCATGAATACATCAATCCGTCGGTCGTAATGAGTCCGCAGGAAGCGTTCTACGCTCCGAAGGAAGAGATGATACCAATACGCGAGACCAACGGACGTATCTGCACGGAGTTTGTTATGAGCTATCCCCCAGGCATACCAATACTGGCTCCAGGCGAACGCATCACACAGGAAATAATTGATTACATACTCTATGCAAAAGAGAAAGGATGCTCTATGACAGGACCGGAAGACCCTAAGATAGAAAGGCTGAACGTGATAAAGGAGGCAACAATATATTAACCGCTTATGGATTTATGGTTTTCTGAACCCCACACCGAGAATGTGAAGTTCTCGCTGAAGGTCGATAAACATATCTTCTCAGAAGAAAACGACCACAACCGCATCGACATCTTCGAATCACCCGAATACGGACGGGTACTCACAGCCGACGGCTACATCGTCATGACCGAGCGCGACGAGTTCATCTACCACGAGATGATGACCCACATACCTATGGCCGTACACCCCAATCCACAAAAGATTCTGGTGTTTGGAGCAGGCGACGGCGGGGTAGTGCGCGAACTGCTGAAATATCCCGAGGTAGAGCGCATAGATATGGTCGAGGTAAATGTTGGCGTGGTTGAGGCGGCCAAACGTTTCCTGCCCTTCTCGGCAGGCGGACTCGACAACCCCAAGGTGACCATCTATACTCAGAATGCCCTGCGATATGTGCGTCACATCGTTGGCGAATATGATGTCATCATCGTCGATTCGGCCGGATTCTACGGACCTGGCGAGAGTCTGCTTTCGCGCGAGTTCTACGGTTCGTGCTTCAAAGCACTGCACGACGACGGAATCATGGTCAACCAACACCAATCACCGTTCTATGCCGACGACCGTACCGAGACCCAAAAGGCACACAAGCGCATCGTCGAGTGTTTTCCAATCAGTCGCGTATATCAGGCACACATACCGTCTTATCCGTCCGGATACTGGCTCTTTGGCTTTGCTTCGAAAAAATACCATCCTGTGAATGACCTCAATGACGACCGATGGGATGCACGAGGC
The DNA here is from genome assembly GCA_937915745.1 of uncultured Prevotellaceae bacterium. Lineage (GTDB taxonomy): Bacteria > Bacteroidota > Bacteroidia > Bacteroidales > Bacteroidaceae > Colivivens. The sequence goes on from CALGGJ010000023.1 coordinate 9,376, forward strand.
ATTGAGACCAATTATTATACGACACATCTGCATCGTGGATGTTTTGCACTGCCTGCATACGTTGAGAAAATGCTGGCTAAAGTGGAGTGACAACAATGATTAGACCAAACATTGAGACATTCATCGGCTGCGATGCCTCCTTCGACAGCGCAACCATCGTATTGTTCGGCGCACCGTTCGATTCAACCACCAGCTACCGCCCGGGGGCTCGTTTCGGCAGTACTGCCATGCGCCACGAGTCGTACGGACTCGAAACCTATTCGCCATACCTCGACCGCGACCTCGAAGATATCTGCGTTTACGATTCGGGCGACATGGAACTGCCTATGGGTTCGGCCGAGATGGCACTGGATGCCATATCCAAACGAACTGCCGAGATCCTTGCAGCCGGTAAGATTCCGTTTATGCTCGGAGGCGAACATCTCGTCACACTGGGTGCTGTGCGCGAGATAGTAAAGAAATATCCCGACCTGCACATCATACAATTCGATGCACATGCCGACCTGCGCGATGATTACCTGGGTGTTCAGCTGTCGCATGCCTGTGTCATGCGGCGCTGTCACGACATTCTTGGCGACGGACGCATGTACCAGTTCGGCATACGTTCGGGTGAACGTACAGAGTTTCAGTGGGCACGGAGCGGACATACCGACATGCATCCGTTCTCGTTCGACGGACTGAGCGAACTGACCAGCCGGCTGGAAACAGAATATGTGCCCGTCTATTTCACCATCGACCTCGATGTACTCGACCCGTCCATCTTTCCCGGTACCGGTACTCCCGAAGCAGGTGGAGTCACATTCGGCCAACTGCGCGAGGCTCTTACACTGGTTGCACAGCATCTCAACATCGTTGGCTGCGATGTATGCGAACTCGCACCAATGCTCGACCTTTCGGGCACTTCCACTGCCGTGTCGTGCAAGGTGGTACGCGAGTTGCTGCTGGCTATGAGCAAATATTAACCATCCAATATAGAAAGAATACTCATTTGAAATAACAACCCCCGTTCTTGTCATTCCGGACGGAGAAAAAGAATAAGTAACAGGATAAAGATTACATAATAAGTATAACCACTGTAATCGTTAAGTAAATGGTGCGACATTCTATTTTATTAGTCATGTTCATAATCTCCACTACTGCGTGGGCACATGATGTGAAGATTGGTGGTATATATTGTAATATTACAATACCAAAAGCAAAAATGGCTGAAGTTACAGGCGCTGGCCACGAGGCAGTCTATGGTTGCAATGGACTGACATCTGTCAACATCGGCAACAGCGTTACAAGCATTGGCAACAGTGCTTTCTATGGCTGTGAAGAGCTTCTTGATATAACTACAGATGCTCTCAATGGCTTGATAAAAGATTCTTGTACACTTTATGTACCAAAAGGTTCTATATTAGCATATGCTCGTGCCACGGGGTGGAAGGACTTTGTGAATATAGTGGAGGTTGATAATGATATTCCACAAGACGTGAACAATGATGGTATAGTGGATTCTCAAGATGTATTAGAGATATACAACTATATGCAGAATCAATAGAGGCTAAATGTATGACCGATATCCAAATAATACAGAGTAGAATATACGAGATTCGTGCGCAACGCGTGATGCTCGACTTTGATCTATCAATGCTATATGGCATCGAAACGCGTAGGTTAAATGAACAAGTGAAGCGTAATACTGAACGTTTTCCTGAAGATTTCATGTTTCAACTTACGAAACAAGAACTTCAGCAACTAAGGTGTGAGATTACTTCATCGAACAATTGGACATCGCAAATTGCGACATCCAATTTCGCAAAGATGGGATTACGCAAATTACCGTATGCATTTACTGACAGTGGTGTTGCTATGTTAAGCAGTGTTATTCACTCCCCTTTGGCCATACAAGTCAACATTAACATCATGCGTGCTTTTGTGCAGATGCGTCATAAGTTAGTAACTTTGAATAACACTCAATTGCAGATAGAGCAGATGCGGACGGAACTGATGCAACTACGTTATGATATGGAGGATATGCTCCGCGAACAGAACGACATAAACGAAGACTCACGAGCTCAACTTGATGCCATCAGTACCGCACTGGCCGAACTCCAAGCCAAACCAGCAAACATGCCTCGCCAATCCATCGGATTCGTGAAGGAGGAAGAGGCGATATATAAAACAAAAAGATAACATAATAATAAACAAAGATAATCACAAATAAGGACATGGGTAAAGTATTAGTTATCGGCTGTGGAGGTGTGGCCGGAGTTGCAATACAGAAGTGCGCTCAGAACTCCAGTGTGTTCAACGAGATATGTATAGCAAGTCGCACACAGAGCAAGTGTGATGCGCTGAGGCAGAAGCTTGAAGGCAAGACCGGTGCTGTGATTACCACGGCGAAGGTTGATGCCGATAAAGTTGACGAATTGGTGGCTCTCATCGGTAAGGTGAAGCCCGACATAGTACTCAATCTGGCACTGCCTTATCAGGACCTCACCATTATGGAGGCATGCCTGCAAACCAAAGTCGATTATGTAGATACGGCCAACTATGAATGTGAGGACACCAACGACCCCGAATGGCGTGCCATCTACGAGAGGCGCTGTAAGGAAAAGGGTTTCACCGCATATTTCGACTACTCGTGGCAGTGGGCTTACCGCGAGCGTTTTGAGAAGGCCGGCATCACGGCATTGCTTGGTACAGGCTTTGACCCAGGAGTGACAAGCGTGTTTACTGCCTACGCCTTGAAGCATTGCTTCGACGAAATACACACTATCGACATACTCGACTGCAATGGTGGTGACCACGGATATCCGTTTGCTACCAACTTCAACCCCGAAATCAATCTGCGCGAGGTGAGCGCAAACGGCTCGTATTGGGAGAACGGACATTGGGTAGAGACCGAACCTATGGCCATTCACCGCACATACAATTTCGATGGGGTGGGAGAGAAAGACATGTATCTGCTGCACCACGAGGAAATAGAATCGCTGGCGCAGAACATCCCTGGTGTGAAGCGCATACGCTTCTTCATGACATTCGGGCAAAGCTATCTCACTCACATGCGCTGTCTTGAAAATGTGGGCATGTTGGGTACCGAGCCGGTTGAGTTTGAAGGACACAAGATTGTTCCTATACAGTTCTTGCGTCGTCTGCTGCCCGACCCTGCATCGCTCGGACCACGCACCGTCGGTAAGACTAACATAGGTTGCATCTTTACAGGGGTGAAGGGTGGAAAAGAGCGACACATATATATATATAATGTGTGCGACCACCAGGAATGCTACAGGGAAGTTGGTTCGCAGGCGATATCATATACCACCGGAGTTCCTGCCATGATTGGTACGGCAATGGTGATGACCGGCTTGTGGAAACGTCCGGGAGTCTTTACCGTTGAGGAATTCGACCCCGACCCATACATGGAGGCACTCAACAAGTGGGGACTTCCGTGGAAGATTGATGAAAATCCTGTGTTGGTACCGTAATCACCCCCTGACCCTCTGCCCCCCTATGAGGAGGGAGTACAGTCCGGATGGAATTGGTAAATAGAAAGTGGAAAAAAACATGACACCATATTTCCTGATTGATGCCGACAAGATAGAGCGGAATCTGACGATTCTGCATGGCATAATGGAGCGTACCGGCTGTAGCATTTTGCTTGCGCAGAAGTGTTTCAGTTGTTATGCGCTCTATCCGCTGATTGGCAAATACCTCAGTGGTGCAACCGCTTCGGGCTTGTTTGAGGCCCGGTTGTGCAGCGAGGAGATGCCTGGTAAGGAAAATCATGTGTTTTCGCCGGCGTTCAGAGATGACGATATTGACGAGTTGATTCAATTATGCGACCATATAGTGTTCAACTCTCCGCGCCAGTTGCATCTGTATGGCCGTCGTGCCAAGTCGGCGGGATTGCAGGTGGGATTACGCATCAATCCTGAGTGTTCGACTCAGGAGGGACATGCAATATACGACCCTTGTGCACCTGGCAGTCGGCTTGGAACGACCATTGAGGGTTTGTCCGTGATGCCCGAAGAGGATTTCGGTTTGCTCGACGGACTACATTTCCACACTTTGTGTGAACAGAACTCCGATGACCTGGAGACCACGCTCAATGCTGTTGAGGAGCGTTTCGGTAAGTATCTGTCACGGATGAAGTGGATAAACTTCGGTGGTGGACACCATATCACCCGTACCGATTATGACATACCACGCCTTGAGCGCCTTATAACCCACATGCAGCACCGATATGGTTTGCATGTCTATCTGGAGCCGGGCGAGGCTGTTGTGTTAAATGCCGGCACTCTGCACACCACCGTCTTGGAGATTCAGCCGGTCGGGACAGATGGCATACGTAATGTAATAGTCGATACCTCGGCTGCCTGCCACATGCCCGATGTCATAGAGATGCCATACTTGCCGCCGCTCGTCGAGGCAGAAGGCGAACATGCCTATCGGTTAGGCGGACCTACATGTCTGTCGGGCGATGTAATCGGAGTATATCACATAGGACGCGAGTTGCATGAGGGCGATGAGCTTGTTTTTGGCGACATGGCAATCTACTCAATGGTGAAGACCAACACATTCAATGGTATGCCGCTGCCCGACATTTATATCAGTCGCTGCGGGCAAGTGGAAAAATGGAAGTCGTTTGGGTATGACGATTTCAAGAAAAGAGTGTAAATAACCGTTCTTAAACTGAAAATAACGAATAAAAGGGCAGTTTGTTGAAACAAAAGTAAAAAAAACAGAAAAAAGTTTTTGTGTATTAAAAGACTATTATTAACTTTGCCCATGCTTAGCGCAAGCGTTATTTATTAACTTTTAAACAATTGTTCAAAAAAATGAAAGAATTAATCGCAAAGATCAACGAACTCGTTGACGTAATCAAGGCAGATGTAGAGAAGTCGGAAAGCAACAAAGCTGCAGCCGCTCGCGTACGTAAGGCAACTCTCGAACTCGAGAAGGTTGGCAAAGAATATCGCAAGGCTTCTATCGCTGCTGCAAAGAAGTAATATTTTGATAAACTTCTGAACCAACACATGGGCTATTCACAAAGAGGTTGTGGATGGCCCCTTTTGGTGTGCTTTGCAAACAAGCCGTTTTGCGACTGCGCACTCTCGCTCCTGCGACTGCGCACTCTCGCTCCTGCGACTACGCACTCTCGTCCCTGCGACTGCGCACTCCCTGAAAAGGCATATACAGGGAAGAGTCGTGATATAAGACAGGAGTGACATAAATGAGGAGGTGTATGCACACTCTGTGCCGCCGCTGATTTCATGAGTTTCGGTATCGGCAACTGGCTGTGATGTGCAATTTATTGATAATTCATAACGCCTGTATCATTTATTTTTCGTAACTTTGCCCCCGCATTCGGGTTACAAAGTTACGTACCGTCCGTTTCTTGGGCCCCCGCATTCGGGTTACAAAGTTACGTACCGTCCGTTTCTTGGGCCCCCGAAAAAACGATAACAGAATAATAGAAAACATAAAACCACTGAGATGAATATTACGTTAGAAAAGACCGACGCGGTGAACGCCGTCGTTACAGCTGAAATCCAGCCCGAAGACTATCAGGATAAAGTAAAGTCAGCAATCAAGGATTTCAGAAAAAAGGCCAACGTGCCTGGATTCCGTAAAGGCATGGTGCCAGAAGGCCTTATCAGGAAGCAGTATGGCATGTCGATCCTGGCCGAAGAAGTAAACAAGGTTTTGCAGGAATCGCTCTACAACTATATACGCGACAACAAGGTGAACATGCTGGGCGAGCCAATATCAGCTGAAGACAACCAGCATGTTGAACTGGTGGATGGTGGCACATTCACCTTCAAGTTTGAGCTTGCACTTGCCCCTGACTTCAAGGTTGAGCTCACAAAGAAGGACAAGGTGGAGTATTACAACGTCGAGGTGACCGACGAAATGGTTGACCAGCAAGTGGATATGTATCGTCAGCGAGGCGGAAACTACAAGCCTGTTGACAACTATCAGGACAACGACATGCTGAAAGGCGTGATGACCGAACTCGACACCGACGCCCCAATCACTGCCGAGGGCGTGGTGATGCTGCCTAAATACATGAAGAACGACGACCAGAAGAAACTCTTCGATGGTGCCAAGGTGAACGACATCATACGTTTCAACCCGACCACAGCCTACGAGGGCAACGAAACCGAACTGGCATCGCTCATGAAGGTGGATAAGGAGCAAGTAGGCGAGCATAAGGGCGACTTCAACTTCCAAATCACCGAAATCACACGCTTCGTGCCGGGCGACCTAACTGAAGAACTCTTCCAGCAAGTATATCCGGGAGGTGAAGTGAAGACCGAAGACGACTTCCGCAAGAAGATACGCCAGGGCATCGAAGACCGATATGTCAAGGATTCCGACTTCAGATTCCTCATCGACGTGCGTAACTATGTCACCAAGAAACTCGGCAAACTTGAATTCCCAGACGAGAAACTGAAGAAAATCATGCTTAACAACGCGGAAGGCGATGAAAAGAAGGTGGAAGAGAACTACGAGAAGAGTATAAAAGAACTGACATGGCACCTCGTCAAGGAACAGCTTGTGGAGCAAACCGGAGTGAAGGTTGACGACAAGGACGTGATTGAGATGGCAAAGGACGTGACCCGTATGCAGTTTGCACAATACGGCATGATGAACATCCCTGACGAATACCTCGACGGCTCGGTAAAGGAAATGATGAAGAAGCGCGAGACAGTCGATAACCTCATCGACCGTTGCATCGAAGTGAAGCTTGGCACTGCACTCAAGGATATTGTAAGCCTGAAGACAAAGAATGTGACTCCATCCGAGTTCAACAAACTGTTTGAAGAATAAGACTTCTCGACGAATTAAAATAATCATAAAAAGCATCTCATCACCCGATGGGATGCTTTTTTTAAGTTTTATACGAAAGTTTTTCTTATATTATTTGTCTGTTTCGAAGAAAAAGCATAACTTTGACGGATAATAACCAAACAGATAACTCTGCCAGTATTCAAAAGAATGAAAAAACAATATCTGCAACAGATAATTCCACTGGCCGTGTTTGCCATCTTTGCGTTTGCCTATCTGGCCATCACCGCCCAGGACCTGTTCTATGTGGTACAGAGCCAGGACTATTTCGTCTATGACTCGCTCTACTTCGACCGCGTAGCCTCCTATCCTGGCTGGGTAGCTCCCTACGCAGGCAGTTTCCTCACCCAGTTTGCCTACCATCCGCTGCTTGGCATCGGCTTGTTCGTATTGTTGCTCACTGCCTTGGCATGGATTGCACAGGCCGTCTGGCGTATGCCAAGACAGTTGTCGGCCCTGACACTCGTGCCGTCGGTGCTGGTGATGGCATTTGTCGTGGGGTGGGACTACGGACTATTCGGCACCCGCCACTACGGCAATCTGTTCTCGCCCATAGTGGGACTGATACTGGCCACCTTGCTTACAGCAGTGTCGGTAAGGCTCAAGAACCGGTGGATACGATATGCATGGAGCATGGCAGTGATTATACTATTCTATCCGTTTCTGGGAGTCTATGCACTTATGGCAGCTGTGATGCCTCTGATGCTACGGTTTGATAAGTTAATCGTTCTCTTGACACTAGTGCCGTTAGCTTTCGTCCCATATATAGAAGCACAATGGCTCTTCCCAAACTTCAACAGCCATTTCTGCATGATTGCCGGACTGCCTTTCCGCGACTATTTCAAGACCCCGCAGATGTGGGTGCCACTATATGCGGCCTTTGCTGTCAGCATCCTCCTGCCTCTCTCGGCAAGAGTGGCCGAAAAAATGAAACCACGCATTGCAACAGCCATATCATGTGCGGTGGTGGTTGCAGCTGTCGCCCTGGTACCAATACTTCGCTTCGACGATTCCAACTTCAAAACACTGCTTGCTGTAGAACACGCCTATGGCGTGGGCAATGATAATCGCGTGCTGCAACTATGCACGGCACAGCAACGGCCTATACGTTCGATTGTAGTGTATCGTAACATAGAACTATGGAAACGTGGCGAACTGCTCGACAAGATGTTCCAATATACGTGGGAAACCGACACTATTAAGTCGGTGAACCTGCGCATGAACACATATATCACCGGTGCAAGAGCCTTCCAGCATTACACCTTCTGGAACTTTTCATATCGATGGGCAATGGAACGTATGGTGATGTACAAACCATCGTATGCCGACATTCAAATCATGGCAAAAAACGTAGTGTATAACCACGAGACAGACCTTGCCAATAAATATCTTTCTCAACTTGACAACACGTTATTTTACAAAGACTGGGCCCACGCACAACGCCGCCTGCTTTCTCTCGAGACGCTGCAAGCCGACTCGGCCTATATGACGCACCGGCAGATAATACTGGTGCCTCCAGGAGCGATAGACAATACCGAGTATTGCGAATACATGCTGTTGAAATACTTCACCAACCTATATGCCCTCACACCGAAGCGTGCCGAACTGTGCCTGGCTGCATGTATGATAATGCACAAGGAAGACGAGTTCTGGCAGATTGTGCTTGCCGAGGAGAAAGCAAACCCCGGCACCAAGCTGCCACGCCATGTGCAGGAAGCTGCGTTGCTCTATGCGCTGAAGAAACAGAACGCCAGGCTGCTGGCGCAGATAAAGCTCATGGTAGGGCCGCAGGGAACGGTTTGCCAGCAGTTTGAACGCAATCAAGACCTGCTGACACGATTACTCACCACACCAACGATGAGTGATGTGAACACACTTTCGGCACTCTGCCCCGGAACATATTGGAACTACTATTTCAACGACTCGCGCAAGGGAGTGATATTCGACTGAAAAAAAACGACTGGCATGAAAACATATATCATCTCTATAATAAGCCTTGCAATGCTGATAGCATCGTGCACACCCGAGGTTCCGCGCGACGCGCGCGATAATAATAAGAAAGTGTCGATATTCCCCGACTACACCGAAGTTGTGATTCCACCCAATATAGCTCCATGCAATTTCCACATAAACGACACGGTGGCAACCGATTTCGTAACAGTGATTGAGGGAAGTGACGGACAGCAAATTGTTGCCGGAGGTGTGGATGCAAGGTTCAGCGAAAGTAAGTGGCACCAACTGGTGGCACAAAACAAAGGCTCCGAACTCAACGTGACAGTCTATGCCAAGACAAGCGAAGGATGGGAACATTACAGACCATTCGCCATATCTGTGGCCGAAGAACCAATCGACGAGTATATCTCATATCGTATCATCGAACCGAGCTACAAGAACTATGGCAGCATAACACTCCGACAACGTAATCTTACGAATTTCGACGAGAGTGTGATATATTCCAATGAAGAGATAAACATGCAGGACGCAGAATCGTCCTACCAATGCGTCAATTGCCACTCATATCAGAACTATCACACCGATAATTTCCAGTTCCATGTAAGGCACAATAAAGGCGGAACCGTGATAGTGACTGGCGGAAAGGCCGTAAAGTACAACCTGAAGACCGACTCCACCATCGGTGCCGGCGTATATCCTGCATGGCATCCGTCGGAACCAGTCATTGCCTATTCGCTCGACCACACAGTACAAGCATTCCTAATCGACGGTCCGAAACACAAAATAGAAGTGCTCGACACGTTGAGCGACATGGTGCTCTACTACGTAGATACCAACGAGATACAGAATGTGCGTAAGAGCAAAGACTGGTATGAGACAACTCCGGGATGGTCGCCACAGGGAGATATGCTGTATTATTGCACGGCCTATTTCCCACTCGATGTAACTGATACCCACTACGACCTGGGCAATCACTATGACAGAATCCTGTACGACATTGTACGCCATCCGTATGATGTAAAGACACGTACGATAGGCGAGGCCGACACCGTATTTAAGGCAAGCACTATAGGCAAAAGTGCATCGTTTCCACGTGTAAGTCCCGACGGACGCTACCTCTTGTTCGGACTGGCCGACTATGGATACTTCCACGTGTGGCATAGGAGCAGTGACCTGCATGTAATCGACCTGCAGACAATGGAAGAACGGAGCCTGACCGACATGAACAGCCCGGAAACCGATTCGTATCACGCCTGGAGCAGCAACGGAAGGTGGATTGTGTTTAGCACTCGGCGTGAGGACGGAAACTACACTCGGGCATATATCGGCTATTTCGACAAGAACGGGAAGGAACATAAACCGTTTGCCGTGCCACAGTCCGACCCCCTGTTCAACAAAAAGTTCATGAAGAGCTTCAATGCAACCGAGTTCATGGTCGAACCTGTTAAGTTTTCGCCCCAGGAACTGGCTGTTGCAGTGCGAAAGGCACCTGTACAAGCAAAATTCTTTAAATAAATTCCCAAAAAGATATGACAATTCATATTTTTTCTTACCTTTGAGGACAGAAAACATAAATATCACAATAATTAAAAAGGACAAAAGCAAAATGACAATTAAAGATGATTTCAGAAAGTATGCCACACACCATTTGGGCATCAGTAGCATGGTGCTCGACGATGTGACGAAAGCACAGGCAGGATACCTCAACCCCTACATACTCGAGGAACGACAGCTCAACGTGACACAACTCGACGTGTTCTCGCGCCTTATGATGGATCGCATCATCTTCCTCGGAACCGAGATTAACGACTACACAGCCAACGTGTTGCAGGCTCAGATGCTATACCTCGATTCGGTCGATTCGGGTAAAGACATAAGTGTGTATATCAATTCGCCGGGCGGCAGTGTATATGCAGGACTTGGTATATACGACACCATGCAATTCATCAATTCGGCCGTGCAGACCATCTGTACCGGCATGGCTGCATCAATGGCTGCCGTGTTGCTCGTGGCAGGCAAGGAAGGCAAGCGCAGTGCCCTGCCTCACAGCCGCATCATGATACACCAGCCTATGGGCGGCGCACAAGGGCAGGCCAGCGATATAGAGATAACAGCCCGGGAGATACAGAAACTGAAAAACGAACTCTACACAATCATTGCCAACCACTCACACCAACCATTCGACAAAGTGTGGGCAGACTCCGACCGCGATTACTGGATGACAGCAACCGAAGCACACGACTATGGAATGATAGACCAGGTGTTACAGCGCAAATAATAAACGATGGAAAAAGGAAAGAAATGCTCGTTCTGCGGACGTAGCGACCGGGAAGTCGGATTGTTGATATCGGGGCTCAGCGGATACATCTGCGACGAATGTGCAGGTGAAGCCTTCCGTGTGGTTCAGGAACACAAAAAATCAAATACTACGTTCGACCACACCAATCTGCCTAAACCTCACGAGATAAAAGCATATCTAGACCAGTATGTGATAGGTCAGGACGATGCAAAGATTGCAATGTCGGTGGCCGTCTATAACCACTACAAACGGTTGCAGCACGAAACCGCGCGGGCCAACGACGATGTGGAGATAGAGAAATCTAACATCATAATGGTAGGAAGCACAGGCACAGGCAAGACGCTCATGGCACGCACAATAGCAAAGATGCTGGTTGTGCCGTTCACCATAGTAGATGCCACCGTGCTTACCGAAGCCGGATATGTGGGCGAGGATGTGGAGAGCCTGCTCTCGCGACTGCTGCAAGAGGCCAATTACGATGTGAAAGCTGCAGAGCGGGGCATTGTATTCATCGACGAGATAGATAAGATAGCCCGTAAGAGCGATAACCCGTCTATCACACGCGACGTAAGTGGCGAAGGTGTGCAGCAGGGGTTGCTCAAACTGCTCGAGGGGTCGAAAGTGAACGTGCCGCCATATGGCGGACGCAAGCATCCCGAACAGCAATTCATCGAGGTCGATACACGAAACATATTGTTCATATGCGGAGGTGCCTTTGATGGGATTGAAAGCCGTATAGCACAACGCCTGAACACCCATGTAGTGGGATATGGGGCGGTCGAGCATACGGCCAAGATAGACAAGACAAACCTCATGCAATACATCGCACCGATGGACCTTAAGTCGTTCGGACTCATACCCGAGATAATAGGCCGGCTGCCAATACTCACACATCTCGAACCCCTCGACCGAGATGCCCTGCGACGCATACTCACCGAGCCAAAGAACTCGATAGTGAAACAATATATACGCCTGTTTGAACTCGACGGCATACACCTGGAGTTTGACTCCGAGGTGTTCGACTATGTGGTTGACAAGGCTATAGAGTTCAAACTGGGAGCCCGCGGACTGCGTTCCATCGTCGAGGCCATCATGATGGAAAAGATGTATGACTCGCCATCAAGCGGAGCAAAAGAATTGTGCATCGACCTCGATTATGCGAAGCAGCAGGTGGAACGGGCAAGTGGACAGATAGCGAACAGCGGGGCCTGAAAGAACATGCCGGCCTACAGCGGTTGAATAGTTGTTTTGAAAACGAAAAGCAAAGATATATGGCAAAAAAAGACACATTAAAGGACAGTCTGAAATACTACTTTGGATTCGACACCTTCAAGGGCGACCAGGAAGCAATCATACGCAATCTGATGAAGAAACAAGATACGTTTGTGCTGATGCCTACCGGTGGCGGCAAATCATTGTGTTACCAACTGCCAGCTCTGCTTATGGAGGGCACGGCTATCGTCATTTCACCCCTAATTGCACTGATGAAAAATCAAGTAGATGCCATCAAACACATTAGCGAAGACGACAATGTGGCCCACTTCATTAACTCATCGCTCAACAAGGCCAGCATCACCCAAGTGAAGGAAGACATCAAGGCTGGACACACGAAACTGCTGTATGTGGCTCCCGAGTCACTCACCAAGGCCGAATATACAGAGTTTCTGAAGAACGTGAAGATTTCTTTCTATGCCATCGACGAAGCCCACTGCATATCGGAATGGGGACACGATTTTCGCCCCGAATACCGACGTATCCGCCCAATAATAAACGAGATAGGACCAGCACCCGTCATAGCCCTTACGGCTACAGCCACCGACAAGGTACGTATAGACATAAAGAAAAACCTTAACATACTCGAAGCCAAAGAATTCAAGTCGTCGTTCAACAGGCCCAACCTTTACTACGAAGTGCGGCCCAAGACCAAAGACGTAGATAAAGACATCATAAAATACATAAAGACTCATGCTGGCCAAAGCGGCATAATATATTGCCTGAGCCGTAAGAAAGTGGAAGAACTGGCCGAAGTGTTGAAGACCAACGATATCAAGGCCGCCGCCTATCATGCAGGCATGGACTCGGCTGTGCGAAGTGCCACCCAAGACGACTTCATCATGGAACGAATCGATGTAATCGTAGCTACCATTGCCTTCGGAATGGGCATAGACAAGCCTGACGTGCGTTTTGTGATACACTATGACATACCAAAGAGCCTCGAAGGCTATTATCAGGAAACGGGGCGTGCCGGCCGCGATGACGGTGAAGGCCGCTGTATTGCCTTTTATAGCCGTAAAGACCTTCAGAAACTTGAGAAATTCATGGAAGGCAAGCCTGTGGCCGAGCAAGACATAGGCCGGCAACTGCTGAAGGAAACAGCCAACTACTGCGAGTCATCAGTATGCAGACGGCGTATGTTGTTGCATTATTTCGGCGAGACTTACCAGCCCGACAGCTGTGAAAACTGCGACAACTGCCTACATCCGAAGACTCCTGTCGATGCTACAGAGCAGCTGCGACTGGCACTGAAGGTAATACAAGCTATCAAAGAGAACTTCAAGACAGAATACGTAATCGATGTGCTGTGCGGAAACGATACCGACATGGTACTTGCACACAAACACAACCAACTGCCACTCTTCGGCAAGGGAGCCGACAAGACTCCCGAATTCTGGAACGCCACACTCAACCAAGCCATGATAGAAGGCTACGTACAGAAAGATGTTGATAACTACGGACTGCTGAAACTCAAACCGGCAGGGAAGAAGTTCATAAAGTCGCCTGTGCCATTCACCATTGTCGAAGACGTTGCCTACACAGATGACGGTTACGACGACAACCCACACAACGAAGCCCTGGACGAGACCCTACATTCCATGTTGCTCGATTTGCGTAAACGCCTGTCGGTGAAGTACGATGTACCGCCGTACATCATATTCCAAGACCCGTCAATCAATGCCATGACCACATTCTATCCCATCACCCTCGAGGAGTTGCAGAACATACCTGGAGTAGGGGCCGGTAAGGCAAAACGATACGGACAGCAGTTTGTTGACCTCATACGCAAACACTGCGAAGAGAACAATATTGAACGCCCCGTAGATATGCGTGTGCGTACCGTGGCCAATAAGTCGCTGACAAAGATAAGCATCATACAAAGCATCGACCGCGGAGTGATACTCGACGATATAGCCATGGCTAAGGGCCTTGATTTCGACGAACTTTTGAGCGAGATGGAGTCGATAGTATATAGCGGCACAAAACTCAATATTGACTACTTCATCGACGAGGAAATTGATGAGGACAAGGTAGAAGAAATCTACGACTACTTCCGTGGCAGCGACACCGACGACCTCGACACAGCCATGCGCAACCTCTCAGATGATATATCAGAGGAGGAAGTGCGCCTCGTACGCATCAAATTCATAAGCGAACTGGCAAACTGAGAACACGAAAGATACTAACTACGACCAGTCGCTTTGGAGGCAGTTTCTTGATTGAAAAAAGAGTCGGAGTATAAGGAAGATTCGGAATAATTGGAATAAAAAAAGTATTCGGAGTAATCCAAGCGGCCCGTGGTCTATAATAATGCGAAAAACTCGTAATAGATGTTAATAAATGGGTACCGAACACGGATTTCTGCTTCGCAGATGTAGCTGTTTGAAGAAAATGTCTTAACTTTGCACATTAAATAATGCTTCAATAAAAAAACGTATGTCATCATTTATTACAGATAAAGTCGTGATGGAAGGACTCACGTTCGACGACGTGTTGCTCATCCCTGATTATTCGGAAGTATTGCCAAGAACGGTGGAATTGAAGACGATGTTTTCACGCCATATAGGTCTTAACATACCGTTCGTGACGGCAGCTATGGACACTGTGACCGAGGCTCCCATGGCAATAGCCATTGCTCGTGAGGGTGGTATCGGAGTGATTCACAAGAATATGGGCATAGAGCAGCAGGCTCGGCAGGTATCGGTAGTGAAACGTGCTGAGAACGGTATGATTTATGACCCTGTGACCATCAAGCGCGGACGCACAGTGGGAGATGCATTGGCTATGATGGCCGAATATCATATCGGAGGCATTCCGGTGGTTGACGACGAGGGGCATCTGGTGGGCATTGTGACCAACCGAGACCTGCGGTTCCAGCGACAGCTCGATACGCTGATAGATGATGTCATGACAAAAGAAAACCTTGTGGTAACACAACAGCAGACCGACCTTGATTCGGCCTCGCAGATATTGCTTAAGCATAAGATTGAGAAACTGCCTGTAGTGGATGATAGCGGAAGGCTCATAGGGCTCATCACCTACAAGGACATAACGAAAGCTAAAGATAAACCCATGGCCTGCAAAGACGAAAAAGGCCGTTTGCGCGTCGCTGCAGGTGTGGGTGTGACACCCGACACGCTCGACCGCATCGCAGCTCTCGTGGCTGCCGGTGTAGATGCTATCGTGATAGATACGGCACATGGACACAGTAGCTCGGTCATCGACAAGGTGAAAGAGGCCAAGATACACTTTCCCGATGTAGATATAGTGGTAGGCAATATTGCCACCGGCGATGCTGCACGCATGTTGGCAAACGCTGGAGCCGATGCAGTGAAGGTAGGCATAGGTCCGGGCTCGATTTGCACCACTCGTGTAGTTGCAGGAGTAGGCGTACCACAACTCAGTGCAGTATATGATGTGGCACAAGCCCTGCGCGGAACCGGAATACCAATCATTGCCGATGGCGGATTACGCTATTCGGGTGATGTGGTGAAGGCTCTGGCCGCCGGCGGATGGAGCGTCATGATAGGCAGTCTGGTGGCGGGAACCGAGGAAGCACCGGGAGAGACAATCCTGTTCAACGGACGTAAGTTTAAGTCGTATCGCGGAATGGGTTCGCTTGAGGCTATGGAGAATGGATCGAAAGACCGTTACTTCCAGGCGGGCGAGAAAGACGTCAAGAAACTCGTGCCAGAGGGTATTGCCGGTCGTGTGCCTTACAAGGGAACGGTGCAGGAAGTGATATACCAACTCTCGGGTGGATTGCGCTCGGGCATGGGCTATTGTGGAGCAAAAGACATAGAGGCACTGCATGAGGCAAAATTCACACGCATCACGGCTGCCGGTGTACTCGAAAGCCACCCTCACGAAGTAATAATTACAAGCGAGGCTCCAAACTACAGCCCGAACCATTCTTAAAGAAAATGACATAAGGAGCAAACTGATGTACAAGCAAGTGGTAAACCAGAATACGATAATAAAAGTTAACAGGAAATGAGATTATGAAGTTACTCAGATTTTTCATTTTAAATGTTTCACTCTGCACACTCTTGATGGCAGTGCAAGCACAAACCGACCCGGTAGTGATGACCGTAAACGGAAAGGATGTAAGCCTCTCGGAATTTGAATACAGCTTTAATAAAAACAATTCTGAAGGAGTGATTGATCGCAAGAGTGTGGAAGAATATGTCCCATTATTCATCAACTTCAAACTAAAGGTGGCAGCCGCCGAGGATGCACGCTACGACACTCTGACCAGTATGATAAAAGATATCAATTCATACCGTGAGCAGATGCTACTGCCTACACTTGAAGACCCTGATTTCATAGAACAAGCAGCCCGCACAACCTACGATAATACAGCGGCTTTCTATGCCGGACACGACATCCTCACAGCCAGTCACATACTGGTGCTTATGCGCCAGGATGCCACTGCAATGCAGCAGAGTGCAGCTAAAGAGCGAATAGACTCAATTTATCAAGTGCTGCTGGACGGAGCCGACTTCGCTACAGTGGCAAAAGAATGCTCAGACGACAAGGCATCGGCAGTGAATGGCGGAAGCCTCGGGCAGTTTGGCAAAGGGCAGATGATACCCGACTTCGAAGAGGCTGCATACACACTGCAACCCGGACAGATGTCCCGACCAGTGAAGACGACGGTGGGATGGCATATCATACGTCTTGAGGACCGACACCCATTCGAACCATACGAATATCACCGCCAGAATATCATCAACTTCTTGGAACAACGAGGCATACGTGAGGCCGCAGCAAACCACCTCGTTGATTCACTTGCACGTCAGCAGAATGTGAGTCGCGACGAAATGATAAAACGTCTTTTCAATCAGATGATAGCAAACGATGCCGAAGCACGCTTTCTTGCACAGGAATATTATGACGGTTCGCTCATGTTTGAGATTTCAAAAAACGAAATATGGGACCCTGCAGCCGCAGACGAGGCTGGGCAAGAACAATACTTTGCCCTGCATAAAAAACAATACACATGGGATGCACCGAGATTTAAGGGTGCCATAATCTATGCAAAGGATCAAGCCACCATCGATGCTGCCAAACGCCTGCTTAAGAAACAGAAAGATGTAACAAAATGGGAACAGATCCTGAATGAAACCTTCAATACCGATTCCGCCAATACTGTCCGCATTGAGCGAGGTGTGTATGCCCAGGGCGACAATGCAAACGTAGATGTATTGGCTTTTGCAAAACAAGGGAGTACAAAACCTCTGAAAGGTTTCGAAGCAGTAGGTGTATATGGCAAACAGATAAAGAAACCAGAGACGGCAGCCGACGTGAAAGGACAGCTTGCGAACGACTACCGTGTGGCCAAAGAGCAGGAATGGGTAGAAGCTTTAAGACGGAAATATTCGTTCACCGTGAATGAAGATGTGCTGAAACAGGTGAAAACTGTCAGCCAATGAGGATCGATTGTAGAATAAAGAGTATTGTAGAATAAAGAGTATTGTAGAATAAAGAGTATTGTAAAAGAGAGAAGAGAAGTAGCATAATAGAAAACATACAAGACCGACATGAGAAAACTAATCATACTGGCTGTCACAATGTGTGCACTAACCGCAAGAGCTCAATCGGGAAGCAACGTCATCGACGAGGTAATATGGGTAGTGGGCGACGAAGCGATATACAAGTCGGAAGTGGAAAATGCCCGAATAGACGCACAACTGCAAGGACAGCGATTCGAGAGCGATCCCTATTGTTATATACCCGAGAATCTGGCCATACAGAAACTCTTCATACATCAAGCCGCAGCCGACTCAATAGAAGTATCCGACTCTGAGGTACTGCAACGCGTCGATGCTGTAATTGAACGATACATACAAGTATTCGGGTCGCGCGAAAAACTTGAAGAATACGTGGAAAAACCATTGGCCCAGTTTCGCGAGCAACAGTTTGACATAACAAAAAACCAACTGATGGTATCGAAGGTGCAACAGTCGCTCGTAGAAAATATAAAAGTATCGCCTGCACAAGTACGCAACTACTTCAAAAACGTACCCGAGGACAGCGTACCATTCATACCTACAGCATACGAGGTGCAGATAATGACCCGAAGTCCGCAGATTACACAAGAAGAAATAGACAGGGTGAAGGGGGAATTGCGAAATTTTACCGAACGCGTCAACTCTGGCTCTGCAAACTTCTCAACACTTGCAGTGATGTATTCCGAAGATAAACTGTCGGCAGTACAAGGAGGCGAACTTGGATATATGAGCCGAGGCGACCTCGTGCCGGAGTTTGCCAATGCTGCATTCAACCTCACAGATACAAAAACCATAAGTAAAATAGTAGAGAGTGAATATGGATTCCATATCATACAACTCATCGACAAGCGCGGTGACAAGGTGAACGTGCGTCACATATTACTCACACCAAAACCCAGCGACGAGGCAATCGACAACTGTGTGAATTTCCTCGACTCGGTCAGCGATGCGATACGGCGCGGTGAATACACGTTTGAAGAATGTGTGTTAAGGTTGTCTGACGATAAAGACACACGTAACAACTATGGAAACATGATGTATAAAGACCCCGAGACATGGGAAACCACAGCTAAAATACAAATGGTGAATCTGCCAACCGAGGTGGCACGGAAAGTAAGCAGTATGCAGATAGGAGAGCTGTCGGCACCATTCCTCATGAAAAACAAACAAGGGAAGGAAGTTGTTGCCGTAGTGAAACTGAAAAACCGGATAAACGGACACAGGGCCACGATGAAAGACGACTATCAGGCACTACGCGATGTGTTGGTTGACAAACTCAGTACCGAGAAGATAGAAAAATGGATTAAAGACAAACAGCAAAGTACATATATTCATATCAACGAAGGGTGGCAGAACTGCGAGTTCAAATATCCAGGATGGGTGAAAGACTGAAATGATACGTTTTAATGACGTTCATATTGATTGTATCAGGTGTAGGATGCTTCTCCCGGGCATCCTATGCTTGATTATGCTTTCGTCAATTAGGGCTGAAGCACAAAACCGGCATAAGACCGATTCGCGAATATACCTGATACACTCTGACCTGTTATATAAGACGCCGAGCGAAGGCCCTGCCGAAATACTGGTAGGCCATGTCAAACTGAGCCACGAGGGAGTATATCTTGACTGTGACAGCGCACGCTTCTACCGCGACGACAACTCGTTTGACGCCTACGGACATGTCAAGATGATTCAGGGCGATACGTTGTCGCTAAACAGTGACTCGCTGTTCTACGACGGATTCGGGCTGCAGGCGCATGCAAGAGGAAAAGTGGTACTCATACACAACAAATCAAGACTCACGACAGAAAAACTGGACTACGATCGTATCTATGGAGTCGGAATGTATATTGATGGCGGCACACTCTACGATGCCGATAACGTATTGGTGTCAAACTGGGGGCAATACACACCGTCAACCCACGAGGCTTTTTTTACAGAGAACGTAGAACTGACTAATCCAAAGTTTAACCTCGTGAGCGATACACTGTATTACTACACCAACACCGAGCGAGCCCGCATCGTGACACCTACAAATATAACCACATCCGATGGTACTTTTGTATATGGACAGACAGGTGACTACGATACCAAACACTCAAAAGCAACCCTGCTCAACCGTTCGTACATAATAAAAGACATGCGGAAGATTGTGGGCGACAGCCTGCATTACGACAAAGATACAGGCATCAGCGAGGCGTTTGGAAATGTTGTCTTAACCGATGACGAGAACCTCTGTTCACTTCTTGGCGACTATTGTTGGTATGATGAAAATACAGGGAATGCAATGGCAACCGACAGCGCACTTGTCATGGAATATTCAGGCCCTGATACCCTGTATGTTCATGCCGACACATTGCGCATGTTTACGTTTAATCTTGATACCGATTCGGTATATCGTAATCTTCATGCATACAGACACGTGAGAATGTTCCGCAACGATGTACAGGGAGTATGCGACTCGCTGGTGACTCTCGAGCTCGACTCATGCACCTACATGTATGGACAGCCTATTTTGTGGAACGAACAGCAACAGGTCTTTGGCGAGGAAATACGTGTGTACAACAACGACAGCACAATTGAATGGGTTCATATCCTGCGCCAGGCAATGACCATTGAGCAAAAAGATTCGGTATCTTACAATCAGGTGTCGGCCAGAGAGATGAAATGTTTCTTTAAGGAAGGCGAGTTAGAACATAACGAGGCACACGGAAACGTGATTGTGACATATTTCATAGACGAAGACGATGCACCCAACATACTTGCTAACTATACAGAGACAACCGACCTCTTCCTTTTCATGAAAGAAAAGAAGGTAGATAGGATATGGATGCCGAAAGCCCAGGGGACGATGTACCCGTCGGTACAGCTGCCGCCCGAAAAACGCTATTTGGAAAACTTCGCATGGTTTGACTACATACGTCCCATGGATAAGGACGACCTGTATAGATGGCGCGGCAAGGATGCTGCAGATATGTTGAAAACAACTGTACAGCGTGCTGCACCACGTCAGAAACTTTCTGATATAAAGTAAAAAGCTATGATGACAGAATCAAAATTAACTATTCGTAAGATACAACACACATGTCATTATTCAGAGTAAATAAGCCAAGAGGATTTCAACACAACTACATATACTATGACCCTCGGAAAGAGAAGTTGGAAAAGATAGAAGAGAACGCAAAGCGCGAGCTCGGACTTTTGCCCGACAAGGAATTCGAGCCAGAGGATATCAGAGGAAAGTTTGTGAGTGCGACCCGACACTTGAAAAGGAGAAAAGAACGTGGTCGTAAGCCTATATCGTCGGGTATTCTGATTGCAATAATAGTGGTGCTCATATTTGTCATGAAATATATTTACACAGGCCGCATATTCTAATATGGATGACATTATTCATTTATTGCCCGATTCTGTGGCAAACCAGATAGCTGCGGGTGAGGTGGTACAGAGACCTGCATCGATAATAAAAGAATTGGTAGAAAACTCGCTTGACGCAGGAGCCCAAGACATACAGGTTCTTGTGACCGACGGAGGGCGTACGTGTGTGCAGGTCATTGACGACGGAAAAGGTATGTCGGAAACTGATGCACGTATGGCATTCGAGCGCCATGCTACATCGAAAATCTTAAATGCAACCGACCTTTTCGCCCTTACAACCATGGGATTCCGAGGCGAAGCCCTTGCATCAATAGCAGCTGTGGCGCAAGTGGAACTCAAGACGCGTCGGCCCGGAGACGAAATAGGCACTCATGTGCTCATATCGGGTTCTAAAGTAGAGTTGCAAGAGCCGGTGGCGTGTCCTGTAGGCAGTAATTTTGCAGTAAGGAATCTCTTTTTCAATGTGCCTGCACGACGGAAATTCTTGAAATCCAACCAAACAGAGCTGTCGAATGTCGTAGCAGATTTTGAACGAATCGTACTGACACATCCTGACACGACGTTCACACTTTATAACAACGGTGTACAAATACACCGACTGCCCGAAACATCCATAAGACAACGCATCAACGATGTGTTCGGAGGAAAAGTCGGAACCGGACTCATACATACTGAAGTCGAAACGTCGCTTGTCAAGATCTCAGGATATGTGGGAAAGCCCGAGAGTGCAAGAAAACGTGGACTTCATCAGTTTTTCTTTGTAAATGGCCGCTACATGCGTCACCCTTATTTCCACAGTGCAGTGATGCATTCATACGAAAATCTTATACCGGCAGGCGAACATGTTTCCTACTTTATTTACTTTACGGTCGATCCATCTGCCATAGATGTAAACGTACATCCCACAAAAACTGAGATTAAGTTTGACAACGAGCAGGCAATATGGCAGGTGTTGGCTGCTGCTGTTAAGGAAGCACTTGGCAAATACAGTGGTGTACCATCAATCGATTTTGACAATCAAGACAAACCATACATCCCAACTCCACTTTATGGCGAAGACCGACGCAACATACCTCCCCCTCCATCCCTCACGACCGACTACAACCCGTTTGGTGTGCAACCGCGTCCTGTCACCTCGCCTCATGTACCCGATGACTGGCAATCTCTCTATGTGGAACTTGACACCCTTCCCGAAACCAATCATCAAGCATCTATATGGCAGGATGAGGAGACGACCGATGCAGTAGATGTAAATGTGCCGCATTTCCAGTATAAAGGACGTTTCATCGTGTTTCCTGTGACCGAAGGCATCATGTTGGTTGACCAGCGTCGTGCACACATATGCGTGCTTTACGAGCAATATATGGACAATTTGTTCCAGCAGCAAGGTGTCTCGCAGGGCCTGTTATTCCCCGAGGTAGTGGAATTCACGAAACAAGAATCGATTACGTTGGAAGACATCATGTCGGATTTAGAGTACATAGGCTTCGAACTTACTAATCTGGGCGGAGGCTCGTATTCGCTTGCTGGCATTCCGTCCAGTATCGAGGGTGTGAACCCAATCACTCTGTTGCACGACCTTGTATATTCGGCTGCAGAAACCGGCAGTGTGAAAAACCGTTTGCACCAGTCTATAGCACTAACTATGGCCCGTGCTGTTGCGTTTGTATATGGACAGGTGTTAAGCGACGACGAAATTCGGATACTTTTACAGCAATTATTCAGTTTGCCGGCTCATAAATACACACCAGATGGCAAGCTCGTATATACAGTGATTTCACATGACGAGACAGAGAATCTGTTTAAGTGACATGCATCAACTTATATTTGCACACTTTCGCATAATTTAGGCAACAAAGCCGGCAGAAAATGCCGTTAAAAGAAAAAAAACATATAAAGATTTGCATTTTTTTTAATTCTGTGTTGTTTTGTAAACAAAAAATACTAAATTTGCCGTTGAAAAGTAGTATGATATGCCTCATATGCTGTTGTCATTTGTAAAAATGGTCGTCAGTAAGATGGTTGTCAGTGGAGACATACGAACAGGAAACAAGTAGTGAAGGATAAAATAAATAGGGAAACAGTATATTAATAATTTATAAATCGATTTGTTTATGAAGAAACTTTTGATTGCACTGGCTTTTGCCGGTATGGGTACTGTAGCTAATGCACAGACCGCACAAGTTGAAACACCTTCAAAGTACACAGTTGCTACCAACTCTTTCTGGTCAAACTGGTATGTGCAGGTGGGTGTTGACATGTCTATCATGAACCCTTACAAGTCAAAATTCATCAAAGAGGATTGGCATAATGGCCGTACTTATGGTGTAGATTTGGGCATTGGTAAGTGGTTCTCGCCAGGACTTGGTGTTCGTGGTAAGGTACAGTGGGAGAATGGACAGTTTGCTCATGCATTCCGTAACACAGACCATTTAATCTGGGCTCCAGATTTTGAAAAAGGTGGTTACGGTGCTGCTACGCTCGATGTTACATTCAACCTGAGCAATATGCTTTACGGTTACAACGACAGCCGTGTTTGGAACTTCATAGTTTATCCACGCGGAGGTGTTGTACGTCATTTCGATAACAAAGAGTATGCATTTACTCTCGGTGGCGGTATCGAGAATACATGGAAGCTCAGCAAGCTCATGAATGTTTACCTCGACCTCTCTTACAACCTTGTTCCTTCAAAGAGCTTCACTATTCAGGGCAAGGTGCCTGCAGACGGCAACGAACACTACCACGCATTTGCAAAGGCTGAGTTAGGTGTTCAGTTCAACCTCGGTACATCTGGTTGGGACAAGGCTGTTAAGCTTGAAGACTACAATGCACTTGCTGCCCGTTCAGAAGCCGCCCTTGCTGAACTGCGTAGTCAGCTTGACAGGCTGCGCGAGGAAAACGCACAGCTCCGTCAGGAACTCCAGCAGATGAGAAATCGTACACAGAATACAACAGCTACAAACGCTGTTGAAACTCAGAGAGCAACTGCTGCTGCACAGGAAGTAATTACTGGAGTTGAAATTTCTGTGTTCTTCGACATCAACTCTGCTAAGATTAACTCAAAGAAGGACATGATTAACCTCGATGCTGTTGCTGCAGCAGCAAAGAAGGGTGCCAAGCTGGTCGTAACCGGTGCAGCCGACAGTAAAACTGGTTCTTCTGCTTGGAACCAGAAACTCTCTGAGAGCCGTGCCCAGGCAGTTGCTGACTACCTCGTTGGTTTGGGTGTTAGCCGCGACAACATCGAAGTGAAGGCCGTTGGTGGTGTAAACGACAAGTCTCCATACACCCTCAACCGTCGTGCCTTTGTTTCTTTCAAATAATTGAAGCATAGTTGCACCGTGCTGCACAATCGTGTGGCCGATGCACGACAAATACTTGAGGTGCTACTTATGGTGGCACCTCTTTTTTTAACATAAACCAGTGTATGTGATTATGTGGTCTCGTGGTTTTCACTTCTTTTTCAAAATCATTCCTTCCGCTTTTCGTCTGTCTTTATTTTTTGTGTTGTATCTGTCGGCTCTTCTTCCTTTATGCGCGTGGCAATGCAATGTACTCGATTATGGCGCAAAAGGTGATGGTGTGCAAATAGACAGTCATGCTATTAATCTGGCCATCGACGCAGCATCCAACCACGGTGGGGGTGTTGTTCAGGTTCCGGCGGGTGTCTATATGTGCTATTCCATTCACCTTAAAAGCAATGTTACGTTGCAAGTTGACAGTGGTGCCGTGATTCGTGCTGCTATGCCGACTGCAGGTTTGACATATGACTTGCCTGAGGAGAATGAGTCGTCTTATCAGGATTTTGGTCATAGCCACTGGCAAAATTCGCTTATCTGGGGCATTGGTTTGCACGATGTGCGGGTTTGTGGCAACGGATTGATTGAAGGTACTGATGTCTTGTCGCGGGGCAGTGCCCGACTTCGCGGGTTGCCTGTGGCAAATAAGGCGTTGGCTTTGCGCGAGTGCCGTAATGTGGTTGTCGAAGGCCTGAAGTTCCTCAATTGCGGACATTTTGCGATGTTGTTGACTGGTGTTGACAATCTTTTGGTTCAGGATGTCACGATTGATTCCAACCGTGATGGAATTGACATCGATTGTTGTGAGGATGTGGTGGTGCGCCACTGTAGTGTAAACACGTTGAATGACGATGCCATTGTGCTGAAGTCTTCGTATGCCTTGGGCCGGTTGAAGGCAACTGCGCGTGTTGTTATCGAGGATTGTTTGGTGTCGGGGTATGATGTGGGTTCGTTTCTTGATGGTTCGATGACTGTCAATACGACATCGGCTCCTGACCGCGACGGGCCTACCGGACGGATTAAGTTGGGAACGGAGAGTAATGGTGGGTTTCATGACATTGTCATTCGCCGCTGTGAGTTGCGGCATTGTCGCGGTATGGCTTTGGAAACGGTCGATGGAGGTTGCATGGAGCGTGTTGAGGTTTCTGATATTGTGATGACCGACATCTGTAATGCTCCGTTTTATGTGCGTCTGGGCGGCCGTCGGCGTGGACCGGACGGGACACCGGTATCGTCGGTGCATGGCATTAAGTTTGCAAACATTTTGGTAAGGGATGTCGACAGCCGTTATGCGTCGATTGTTGCTGGCTTTGATTCGTGTTCTGTGGTTTCGGATATTGAGTTTCGCGATGTTTCGTTGCAGTATCGTGGTGGTATCACTCTCGACGATGTCGCTATGCAGCGTGGTAGTAACGCTTTTTTTACGCGCCAGCCCGACTATCCAGAGCCTGCAGCGCATGGCATCCAGCCTGCATCGTGTTTTGTACTTACCAATGTTGACGGAATACGTTTCATAAACGTGGAAATCGAGATACTCTGTTTAGACGAGCGCCCTAAGGTTTTGTTGCAGAATGCCCGCGATGTGTCTTTCTCTAATGTCACGTATGTGGGCAATCGCTCCATCGGCTATGCCGACCGTATGGTTGTTGAATGACACCCTCGATGGTGGTGGATGTGATGTTTTTTGAGCCATTCTGCAGATGTGAGTTTTATGAGTGCGCAGTCTCGGCCCCGTGAGTGCGCTGTCTCGGCCCTGTGAGTGCGCAGTCCCGGCCCTGTGAGTGCGCAGTCGTAAAAATGTGTGGGCTTGCTTCTTTGTGATATACTATGTTTTGCCTTGCTGACGCGTTGGTCATTACCTGTTAAAATATGAGTCAATGCAGAAAAAATGTTACCTGGTTGAAAAAAGTTGCCAAAAGATTTGGTGGGGCCGGAAAAAAGTCGTACCTTTGCACTCGCTTTCGGGAATGAAGCTCTGAACGGAGTGAAAAGCCTGCAGGTTTCGGGGTATAGCGCAGTTGGTAGCGTTCCTGGTTTGGGACCAGGCGGTCGTGTGTTCGAGTCACACTGCCCCGACAATCAAGATTGAAACTGCGTAGGGGCGCTTAGCTCAGCTGGTTCAGAGCATCTGCCTTACAAGCAGAGGGTCGGCGGTTCGAA
>CALGGJ010000024.1 GCA_937915745.1 uncultured Prevotellaceae bacterium
GGCAAAGAAAAGGTCGGATGAAATCCAAAGTTTTCAAAGCGCGAAACAGTCTAATAACCGATTTGGGTTTATATTTGATATCTTTTGTATTCTTAGCCTTTTGCATTCTTTCAGAATGGTTTGCGGTATTTGTCTTCGGTCTTGTCATCGAGTATGGAGAGGTATGAGTTGTATCGGCTTTGGGCGATATCGTGGCGCTGGATTGCGGCCAGCACGGCACATCCGGGTTCGTGTGTATGTGTGCAGTTGTTGAACCGGCAGTGCCGGGAATAGCTGAATATCTCGCGGAAGTAGTGACCTACTTCCTCGCGACTCATGTCTATGGTGCCGAACCCTTTGATGCCGGGCGTGTCGATGATGTATGAATGGGGTGTGGGGAGTTCGTACATCTCTGAATAGGTGGTGGTGTGACGCCCAGTGTCGTAGGCATCGCTTATATCGGCGGTGCGGAGGTTGAGGCCGGGTATGATGTGGTTGATGAATGTGGTTTTGCCTACTCCGCTGTTGCCCGAAACGAGTGTGACTTTGTTTTGCAGCATTGCCACAGCGTCATCCATGCCTTCGCCTGTGAGGGCCGAGAGGCTGAGGCATGGGTATCCGATGGTAGTATAGAGGTGTGTCATGCCGTCGAGCAGTCGGAGGTCGTCGGCATTGTAGATGTCTGTCTTGTTGAATACTATCACGACGGGTACTCCGTAGGCTTCGGCCGTGGCGAGGAATCGGTCGATGAATGTGGTAGATGTGGTGGGGTGTGCTATGGTTACTATCAATAGGCTGAGGTCGAGGTTGGCAGCAAGTATGTGTGCCTGTTTCGATAGGTTGATTGATTTGCGCACTATATAGTTTTTGCGCTCACCGACCGAGTCGATGAGGGCTGTGTCTGTGCTGCCAGTGATGATGTTGACATGGTCGCCGATGACTACGGGACTGGTGGAGCGTATGCCACGCAGGCGGAAGTTGCCTTTTACCTTACATTCCACCTTCTTGCCGTCGTCGGTCTTGACTGTAAACCAGCTGCCGGTGTTTTTTATTACAATGCCGTGCATCAGACGGTCATAATCTCTTTGTTTTTTTCTTCGAGCATGGCGTCAACTTTCTTGATATACTTGTCGTGTATCTTTTGGCACTCGGTCTCGGCATCTTTCTCTACGTCTTCCGGCACTCCGTTCTTCACGCTTTTCTTCAGTTTGTCCATTGCGTCGCGACGTGCGTTGCGCACACTTACCTTGGCTTGTTCGGCCAGGGCAGAGCATTGCTTCGATAGTTCCTTACGGCGCTCTTCGGTCAGCACTGGTATGCCTAGGCGTATCTGCTCGCCGTTGTTTTCAGGCATGATGCCTACCGGTGAGTCGATGATAGCCTTCTCTATGACTTTCAACATGCTGCGGTCCCATGGCTTGATGACGATGGAACGTGCATCTGGTGTTGAGAGGTTTGCTACGTTCGACAGGGGCATCATGGCTCCGTATGAATCGACGCGGATGCCGTCGAGGATGTGTACGTTGGCGCGTCCGGCACGGATGCGGCTCAGTTTCTCTTCGAGGTTCATGGCTGCCATCTCCATGTCTTCTTCGGCAGCACTGAGGTGTTGCTTTACTTCTTCGTTCATAGTCGTATTTACTATTTAGCCATTTATTATTTGCTCTGGGGGGAAGGTCTGCTTTTTATATGATAGTGCATCCTTCACAAGGTTTCAACTGCTTGAAGAAGTCGTTGCCTTTGTCGTCAACCAGGATGAATGCAGGGAAGTCTTCGACGTCGATTTTCCAGATGGCTTCCATTCCGAGTTCAGGATATTCCACGCATTCGATGCTCTTGATG
>CALGGJ010000025.1 GCA_937915745.1 uncultured Prevotellaceae bacterium
GTGTCATCATCGGTGCATGGGTCGTGAGATATTCGGGATTACCCTCCCAGTCGTCGTCGGCCGAGCAGGCAAAGTAGATGCCTGTCGAAAGGAATGCAGCTACGACGACAAGAAGTGCGTACATTCCGTTTGTAGTCTGTTTTGTGTTCATCGTTTTGTTTGTTTTGATAATTTTTGTTTGTCTGAATAATAAAAATACTTTTGTTTTGATTGTATTGCTCAGGACTGGATGTCGGGGCAATCTGCATCCGTCTCATTTCCCTCTCCCTGCCAGTTCGTCATGTATGGTGTCGAACAGCTGCCTGTAATAAGGATGCCTGACCAGCTGCCGTATCGTCACTGCCTGCTCATCATCCAAAACGATATTCTTGCCCAATACAGCCCATAACACGCTGTTTACCGTCACCTGGTCTGCAACAATTGTATGTTCATCCCATCCCGTAAGCTTCTTCAGTACTTCTTGCTGCCTCTCAATGATTTTTATCAACCGGTCGGGGCTTCCGGCGGCAATCATGTCATAACATTCTGCAAACGGTTTAAGCTGTATGATATACGCTCCAATATCCCCATGACTGAACAAAATGTAGTTTCCACTATTTGGATTGAGGTATCTGAGGTATGAACAATCCATGCCGCTAATCAAGGAATCACAAGTTTCCCTTACCTCATCGTTGTCTGACTCCGTCCGTTTCGTCAATACTGTTATGTCCGACTCAATCAGCCAGAAGACCATCTCCACCGTCAGCCTGTCTATATACAGCCTGGTCTCTGCCGGTGACAGTCCGTAGTGCCAGCATATGTAGTCAGCGTATGACATCTCACGTTTGTATGCATCCACCAGTTCCGAGCGGTGTGCTGCATAGGGCATTTCTGAATACCCACCGGCCAGGTTCCTGTAGTATTTCGTGTTGTTAAACAGAAACCCCGGGGCATTGACATATCTGTTGTAGGATGGCCGTCCGGAAATATTTCGGCAGACAACTGCCCTGCCTTCTTCTGGCTCATACAGCTCCAGGCTCAGCCTGTCTCCGGGGCTTGCAATGATTTTTGGGAAGTATCCACCGCCCTGTGTGCCATCCCTGAAGTCTATCTCCTGAGGCCCGTACATCATGAACTTCATGACGAACCGCCCGTCAGGGTCAATATCCGACATCCTTGACTCCTTTGAATCCATTCCCGGACGCGGTGTACGATAGTTGGCGTAAATACGTCTGCCGTAGCTGCCGTCCGGGTCGTGCAGCACACCCTCTATCTCCGTCTCTGATACCGTGTAGAGTGATGTGTTGTCATCGTGTCCATCTGTGTCATACCTGGCCTTGGGTATGTTCAGGGATACCCGGCCATCGTGAAGGCCGTATATCGCGAACAGGCGTGGAGAACATACGTCGAGACTGGTATTTGCTTCCGGAACAGGCTCAAAGTCAATAGTAAAGTTCATCCTCCGACCTGATTCAACCATGTAAATTGAGTCAAGCTGTATGCCTTTGGTGGAAATAACGTGCCGACGCATTCCATCATCGCCTACGATGAATATACCATGACCTACACTAAATTGCGTTACGGAATCATTACTTGTTGTAAAGTGGACCCGGGTCATTTTATTGCCATAGTCGATGCGGGTCACATCAACTGCGTCTGTATTAGAGTAAAGGCACTTGACATGGACTGTCTTTTGTGCATAGGTGTAATTTGGAATGCATCCAAAGATATATATTGCACATAGCCTTATTAGTATTTTTTTAATCATAGTGTTATTCTTTTTCCTGTAATTTGCTTGGATAGTTTATAAAAGCACTGCTTGATGCATCAACACTAAACGTAAGCGGTTTATTGGTAATGGTTTCCACATAGTCTAATTCATGTTGGTGTGAATAATGATAAATCTGATATGTTACAGTTAGCTGCTTTTTATAAATAACCCGTACTCCGTTGGGCGCACTATTATCCTTCTCAACAATTCTGATATAGTTATAATTAGGGAAACCGTAATTTATACAATAGTATAAAGTGTCACCCCACGAAGTATAAACAACACTGTCTGATATTGATTTCTCACTTGTCAGCGTTGTTGTTAAAGCTAAACCTTTTGACCATGAAATAGTTACATTTGCCGTGAAATTGTCCGAAATGTCTATTTTCTGTGTATGAGAGCCCGATCCCTCATTTACTTCCAGAGTCTCACCAGGTTCATTACCACCGCCTCCAGGCTCAAGTCTCATCTGCAGCGAATGGTTTGCAAATGTCTCCATCTCGTAGTTTGAGGCAAAGTCGTCGTCGGCCGAGCAGGCAAAGTAGATGCCTGTCGAAAGGAATGCAGCTACGACGACAAGAAGTGCGTACATTCCGTTAACTGTCTGTTTTGTGTTCATCGTTTTGTTTGTTTTTAATGTAAATTGTTTTGGTTTGTTAAAAGATTTTTTGGTTTTGATATTACGGCTCAGAATTGCATGAGGTGTCCCTCGCCCGTCTCCGGATTGCAGTCGATGTATCCGAACGGACTGCCCAGTATGCTGTCATAGAACACCGTCCGGCATGGTAGGCGCACGTCAAGCAGGTGGAAGTCGGGGCGGAATCCCCTGCGGCGCAGCGACTCGTCGAACTCGCGGTACTCGCCGCTTTCTGGGTTGAAGCCCCACAGCACGGCATCGCCGGTGAACGGATGCCAGCGCTGGTCGGCACCCCAGTAGCTGGTCGTCATCCTGCGCCTCAGGCCGCCGGTCTCCACGCTGTCGCGGTATGCGAGGCGGAACAGAACCGTGTCGCCCGACAGGTCATAGCGCTGTATCCGGTCACGGACATCGCGGATGCCATCGTCGCCCGAGAGGGTGAATGCCGTGCCGAACGTGCGGAGCGTGTCGCCAGAGACATAGCCCATGCGGTACCACTGGCGTATGGTGGCACCGATGAAACGCACGGAGTCGGACTCCACAGTACCCTCGCGTACCGGAAGCCACCGGCCGTCGTGGAAACGGCACAGGAACATATAACCTTTGCCCTGCAGGCTGTCAGGCACCGGCATGGTAAAATCATAGGTCTTGCTCATGAGCGGCGTCACGTCGTCCCGGGTTAAGGGATACACCAGGCCGGATATTGCAGACGGCATGGTGCGGCCTGCCGATGTATAGTACCTCGCCAACTCCTGCAGCCTGCTGTTTACGGCATAGCTGTACGCCCATGTGCGGTAGGATGCCATCGTGTCCTTGGCTGCACCCATATAGATCAGCGTGTCGCCGACTGAGATGCGGAACGGACGCCCGCCGTCACGGCCGGGCATCACGAGTACCGACGAATGGCCCACCTCGGTGAACCGCCAGTTGATGCCGATCACCGTGCAGGCTATGCCGCATGCTCTCATTGCCATGGCTGAATAGTAGGCACAGGAGTTGCACGAGAGGTAGTGCATCTGCTCGGCCACGGCGGGCGACACGGCCTCACGGCAGAACGGACCCATGCCGCCGCCGTAGGCCACATCGCGGCGTACGCACCTCATGACATATTGTGAAACGTCGGTTATGGACGTGAGGTCGGAGACAGAGTCGGCTATGGATGCTGCATACTTACCGAGGAAGTGGCGGCGCCAGCCGCTCAGCTCCTCGCTGCCGATGCGGTAGGGCAGGATATAGCGGCAGAAGTCGTCGAACGTGAGACTCTTTGCCCACGGCTTATTCCACGAGTCGAAGGCCAGGTCTATGTTCTCTATGAGATATTCGTCGCTCACCGCAGCGCGGTCGTACACCGGGACACCTTCCTGCATCCTGTACCCGCAGCTGTCGAGGTATGCCTTCAGCACCGAGTCAGGGTTCACGTAGCGGTCGAACATCGCGGGACAGAGGCTGTACAGGCTGTCGAAGCCCATGAATCCGCCCGCTGACGAATCGCCCACAATGTGTCGCGGCACTCCGTAGTGGTACCCGGAGTAGCGGGCCAGGTATTCCGCTGCCTG
>CALGGJ010000026.1 GCA_937915745.1 uncultured Prevotellaceae bacterium
GTCGGATGAAATCCAAAGTTTTCAAAGCGCGAAACAGTCTAATGACCGATTTGGGGTGAAGCAGCGCGAAGTTGATAAATACGGAAAAAGCCCCCACAGTGCGTGGAGGCTTTTTTCTGTATTTCTGCGAAAATCAGTGCTTCAAGGCCAGGTTGTAATTATAATATCGGGTATTGCCCGTAATGTCTTCCTTCACCTTCAGGAAGGGTGGGAACTTGATATCTTCGTGCCGCCCCATGCCCTTGGTTTCAAGAATCGTGAGATTGGTCACAGGAGTAAGATAAGTGTCGAGTTCGAAGAACTGACCCTGCCAAATGAAACTGCGACGCAGCTTGTGAATGGTCTGGCGGTAAGGGTCGGCCTGCCCAAGCAGCGACTCATACAGATTGCCGGTAACCTGGCGCTCGGTCAGCAACTCCTCGGTTGGCGAAATGGTCTTTTTCGTCGTGTGGATATTGACATACTTGCCGTTCCACCCACGACGACGCAATCGCACCTCACATCCAGGGTCGGCCACGAGATAAGTCTGTGTAATATCGCTCTCGATAGTCTCCTCGGGCAATTGGCCCGTCACCTCGACTATATACTTGCGTTCGGTCTCTATTGGCTGAGGCAATTCGAGCACATTGGATATCTCCTTCAACACACGGTTGAGCTTCCTGTCAAAATCGACTGTGTTGTTTATCACACGCAGGTGCGGATGCCCTGTCCACGCCTTCACCACCTTTTTATCGAGCATACGAGCCACCTTCAACCCGGCCTCGTCGGCCCGTTCGAGCCGTTGTGCATTATTGCTCGTGGTATAAAACTGTTCGGCACCATCGGCTGCCGACACAAGATGGAGCACAGCATCATAGCGTGTGAGGAGTTCCTGTGTACTGGTACCAATACTGCCCGTTATGTCGTTCCACATATCGGGCTGCATATAAGCCGAAATATCCATTGTGCCACGGTCGCACACTATGACACAAGGCTCGGTACAAGTCTGTGCCATGCGCATAAACCGGTCTTCGAGGGCAATCTGTATTTCGAGGGTCGCCTTCTCGCCTTCGTAGAAAAAACCATGGTTTTGGGTAAGGTAGTCCATACCTGCCTGTGTAAACATGGTGGGAACTTCGGGTATGGTGAATACCTTGTACCCCAGGTTTGAAAAGTGTTCGATAATTCGCACCAAGGCTGTCGTCTTGCCGGCGCAGGGACCACCGGTAAGCACTATACGTTTGATGTCTTTTGTATGCATAAGGATTTGATTATTAATCTTTTCATCATTCCAAACTCTGTGACAAAACATGAAAAGTGTATTTACAACTGAATATTCTGCGACTCTGAGGAGGTATCAGAAATTCTGCATCGACTCGTAGATTTGCAAAACATCTTGTGTATCGATGTTTAAGTCGGCATTCACATCGTGAGGCTGTCCCGGTTTCATTTCTGCGCCCGACTGGATATAGTCATATACATTGAGTACGTCCTGAGTATCGGCCTCGCCATCTCCGTTTACATCGGCAAAATCGCATATTGTGAGTGTTATGCTGCCGTCGGTATGTTCAGTAATAGCAGTCAGAGGCTGGCGCATACTACCCGCCGACGTGTATATGGGTTGTTTGTCAGACAAGAGGGCAGCGACGGAACCAAGACCTGGGAAAGGGTCACTACTGGCCGACTGGCTCCAGCGGTTGTATTGGTCTTGAGTTGCCACGTCCATATACGAATATAGGCTGCCGTCGGCAGGTATAATAGTATAATACTGATGCTTGGGGTCGGTATTTACCGAGTTGGAAGTCCATCGCGAACGCAAATAATCGATGTGTGAGACAATCAGTCCATGACGCTTAACGTTGGCAGAGCCTCGGCCAATATATGCATCCCATCCTGTGTTCTGACGATTTTCGATGACGTAATACTCGTTCTGATTTTCCGGATTGACAATCTTATAACCTACACCGCCTTCGCTCATCGGGTACAAAGTGATGTGTTGCAATTTGTCGCGAGTCAGCACTTGCAACCTACGCCACCCCATGAAGTCTCGCTCATAGGCACTGTATCCGCATGGGTGGTAACTGCCCAGACAGTAGCAGCCAGAGTCCATTAAATCCCAATAGTCGAGTCCGTAGGCCACATAATTGGTATCGTAGAAATCGGGCAGTCCGAGCGCATGACTCAGTTCGTGGCACATCACACCTATGCCGTCGCATTCGCCCTTATAAGTTTCGTTGCAACATGCATAACATGCGAATCTTAATCCGTTGATACTTATGGGCGTTTGCATCTCCTTGGGCCATATTGTATTTGTGTCGGACGAACCATTCTCGCCTTCACCGGCATAAATAAAATACGCCATATCAACTGTTCCGTCGCCATCGTTGTCGAAATCGTTCCAGTTGGGATACAGGTCTTGAGCCAATGCAAGTGCCTCGGTATAAAATGAACGTATATTCACATCCTTGGCCGAACCGGAATTGCGCCCGTAGTAAGCATACGAGTCACTAAGCACAACAGGGCCTATGACGATGAATTCGGGAGTGAATATACTATCGCTCTGCTCGGCAAAATAGTCGCGCACAGAACCATAGCTACCGGCATCCTTATAAAGATTTCCGTCGCGGGTTCCATTACAAAACAAATCGAAAAACAGGTGTATCTGTTCATCGGATTCTGCAACAGAAAACGAGAGGTCGGAAAAAGCCACCAGTACCACAGGAACACGCGGACTTCCGACCGATTTGAGAGGAGCCGTTAACTTGTCGCCAACGCGGCTGGGTCTTTCGTCGGCGTATGTAGATAGACACACGGAGAGTGCAAAACACAAACTCAGAATAGTTATCTTCTTGTTCATTTCAGGCGTTTCTGACTTGATTGATATTGCTTGCAAAGATACAAATAAATAACGAATATGAAAGAACAAAATAAAAAAATATGCCATTGCAGCACCATAACCGATGTCGTGACATTGATTTTTTAAAATACACATGCCTCCTTTCAGCATTTTTTACTAACTTTGCAGATTAGAAAACAAATCATACGTATATGATAAGACCAATATCAAAGAATAAGATGACACTCCATGTATGCCACACTGTAATACACCTGGCCCTCTTTACCATATTACTTACACTTGCAGGCTGCAAACAGCAAACAAACACAGGTGAAGACATCCAATATGTGAGAACGACCATTGCAGAAGATGCAAACAAGAACATAAGCATAAATTACCCTGGCAAGACACGCTCGGCCGCAGAAATAAACATGTCATTCCGTGTGAGCGGTCCCATAAGCAAGATTCACGTAAAAGAAGGCCAGCACGTAAACAAGGGACAACTTGTGGCATCGATGGATCCACGCGACTACCAAGTACAACTAAGTGCCACACAAGCCGAGTATGAACAAATCAAAGCCGACGCCGAACGTATCATAGCAATGTACGAAGAGGGGAACACCACCGCAAGCAATTACGACAAAGCGCGATACGGACTCGAGCAGATAACACAAAAACTCAATAACCACCGCAACCAACTTGCCGACACACATATCTATGCACCTATCGACGGATACATACAAGACATCATACACGAGGCAGGAGAAACCGTAGGTGCAGGAATGCCGGTAATATCCATGTTCGGCAGTGGAACAGTCGAGATTGAGGTTAATATCTCTGCATTCGATTACGCCAACCGTGAACGGCTAAAAAATGCGTATTGCACATTCGACCTCATGCCCGGACAAACGTTTCCGCTACAGATTTCAAGCATTAGCCCCGAAGCCAACGCAAGCCAACTCTACACAGTGCGGCTACGTTTTACTTCCACATACGACCATAAAAAAATCACACCAGGCATGAGTACAATGGTGTATGTAGATGTGAGCAACGAGACCAACGGCAATGTTTCAATACCAACAACATCAATCATAGACGAAGGCGGCGAACAAAAAGTGTTTGTTTATGACCCAAGCACAAGCATCGTCAGCAAGCGTACAGTCATAGTGAAGCGACTGCACCGCAACGGCATGGCTGACATTGAGAGCGGACTCAACGACGGCGATGAGGTAGTATCGGCAGGAG
The DNA here is from genome assembly GCA_937915745.1 of uncultured Prevotellaceae bacterium. Lineage (GTDB taxonomy): Bacteria > Bacteroidota > Bacteroidia > Bacteroidales > Bacteroidaceae > Colivivens. The sequence goes on from CALGGJ010000026.1 coordinate 4,061, forward strand.
CACACCACATCACCGACGGGCAGAAAGTAAAACCTCTGCCGAAACATTCACCATCTAACATAGGAGGACTGTTGTGATGAATCTGGGGAAATGGGCCTTGAATAACACCAAACTCGTCGATTTTGCCATTGCAGCATTCTTCATTGGCGGCATTCTGAGCTACCGCTCGATGAGCAAATTAGAAGACCCTGCCATCAAGGTAAGGCAAGCCATGATTGTGACAACCTACCCGGGAGCATCTGCACACCAGGTAGAACTTGAAGTAACCGACCGATTGGAGAAGGCCGTTCGAGAAGTACCCGACGTTGATAACGTCACGAGCCAGTCGACAAACGACCTCAGCATCATAACCGTCGAACTACTTACCACAACCACCAACATAGAACAGGCCTGGGACATGTTGCGTCGAAAAGTGGCTGGCGTACAGGCTAACCTGCCGCAAGGGGCCAACCCGTCGGTTGTGCGTGACGATTTCGGCGATGTATATGGAATGTTCTACGCACTGACCGGCGACGGGCTCGATGACAAAGAGCTGAGCGACTACGCTGAGTTGATGAAACGCGAACTGATGGAAATCGACGGAATATGCCGTATCGATATCTACGGAAAGCGCAGCCAATGTATCAACATCGAACTGAGCCAAGACCAAATGGCAAACTTGGGTGTGATGCCAACCGAAGTGATACAAACACTCAACGGACAAAACAAAACCGTATATGCCGGATACTACGACAATGGTAACAACCGCATCAGGGTACATGTGAGCGACCGTTTCAACAACACCAACGACATTGCCAATATGCTCATACAGGGTCACGACGACGACCAACTACGTATCAAAGATATTGCATCGGTGGAGAAGGCATACGAAGAGCCCACACGCAACTCCATGCAATATAATGGAGAACGAGCAATCGGAATTTCCATTGCCTGCCATGCCGACAAAGACGTGACACAAATTGGACGCATAGTTGAAGACAAGCTACACAACATAGAGCACAGACTTCCCGCCGGAGTAGAATACCACAAAGTGTTCTTCCAACCAGAGCGCGTTTCGACCGCACTCAATACATTCCTCATCAACCTCATCGAATCGGTACTCATTGTTGTAATCGTACTCATCTTTACAATGGGACTGAAGAGTGGTATCATCATCGGCATGAGCCTTGTTACCATAGTATTCGGCACATTCCTTGTTTTAAACGGTTTCGACGGCACACTCCAACGAGTCAGTCTTGCTGCGTTCATCCTGGCAATGGGAATGTTGGTTGACAATGCCATAGTAATTGTAGATGGAGTACTTATAGACAAGTCGAAAGGCAAACCACGGTTGCAGGCACTTACCGATATCGGTCAAAAGACAGCAATGCCGCTGCTTGGAGCAACACTCATAGCAATATTGGCATTCCTCCCCATCTTCCTCAGTCCAGATACAGCCGGCACATACGTGCGCGACCTGTTCATCGTGCTTGCCGTCTCGCTACTACTTAGCTGGCTGATGGCACTCATCCAGGTGCCAATAATGTGTGACCGGATGCTCTTCACCAACAAAGACAAACAACAGACAAAAGACGAAAACCACACATCCGACACACCATATTCAGGCATAGCTTATACTACACTGGAACGAATACTGAGGTTTGGCCTGCACCACAGGATTTCATTTGTGATTGCAGCAATTGTGCTACTGGCAGTCAGTGGATTTAGCTATAGATTCCTTGACCAGGCATTCTTCCCCGACATGGAGTATGACCAGCTATACATGGAATACAAACTGCCAGAGGGGACCAACTACAAGCAAGTAGAAGCCGACCTAAAGGAAATACAAGAGTATCTGAAGACACGCGAGGAAGTGACCAACATCACAGCATCCCAAGGTGGAACCTCAAGCCGGTATAATCTGGTGCGCAGCATAGCAACACCATCACTGTCATACGGTGAGCTCATTATCGACTTCACATCGCCTAAGGCCCTTGTTGAAAACATTAACGAAATTCAAGACGAACTTACGAGCCGCTATCCACAAGCCTATATAAAGCTGAAACGTTATAACCTGATGTTCAAGAAATACCCTATCGAAGCCATGTTCCGTGGTCCCGACCCAGAGATATTACATCAACTTACCGACTCGGCCATGAGCATTGTACGCAATAGCGACAAGGTATATCTTGCGACCACCGACTGGGAACCGCGAGTTCCTGTGCTCAACATCGACTACAACCAATCGGCAGCACGAACCAGTGGATTGAGCCGCAGCGACGTAGGGACTTCAATACTGGCCTACACCGGCGGAATACCGATCGGAACATTCTACGATGGAATTAATGAAGAGAGAATTTACGTAAAGAGTGTTGACAGCAACGGCGACAATATCGACAATCTTCAGAATGTCGAAGTATTTGGGATGATTCCTAACCTGTCGAAACTTGCAAACAAAGAGCTCATAACTAAAGTACTGACTGGCACAATCAACAAAGAATACCTTATCGAGGAAATCACCGGTACCACCCCATTGCGCCAAATAGTAAAAAATATTGACGTGAAATGGGAAGACCCCGTTGTAATGCGATACAATGGCCAACGCTCACAACGGTTGCAATGTAGTCCACGCCCAGGAGTTGGCACTGAAGAAGCACGCGCATCGCTTGAGGCCGAACTTCAAAAAATTCATTTGCCAGAAGGTTACACCTTGTCATGGCAAGGCGAGAAAAAAGCCAGCGACGACTCCATGCGCTACCTTTTCGCCAATTTCCCTCTTGCCATCATTCTGATGATTATCATACTCATCATGTTGTTCAAAGACTATAAGAAGCCGGCTGTCATCTTCTGCTGTATCCCGTTCATACTTGTAGGAGTAATTCCATCAGTGCTTATTTCCGGCAAGACATTCGGATTTGTAGCAATCGTAGGGGTGCTGGGACTCATCGGCATGATGATAAAAAACGGCATTGTCCTGATTGATGAAATTACATTGGAAATAAACAGCGGCATAAATCCACACGAAGCACTCATCAGCAGTTCAAAGAGCCGTCTGCGACCAGTGATGATGGCATCGCTCACCACGATACTCGGTATGATTCCACTTGTACCCGATGCCATGTTCGGCTCGCTTTCTGTAACCATAATGGGCGGTCTGTTTGTAGGCACACTCATAACCCTCATCTTTATTCCCGTTCTGTATTCTTTATTCTTTAAAATATGACGATACACAAAGCAACATTCTTTATAATTGCCTTGCTTGCAGCTACAGGTCGGACTGCCATTGCGCAAACCCTCACTATCCATGAATGCTTAAAGATGGCACTCAGTGATAATAACAAGCAACTTATCAAGAGCCGAACGAAGGAAGAACAAATGGACTATGAGTTAAAGGCTTACAAGTCGAATTTCTATCCACGACTTAATCTGTATGCTACCGATTGCTATTCCACGGCATCCTCCGACCTTACAGTAGATGGCGGCCAGTTGCCAATATACAACTATTCAGCTGCTACAGGTACGTTTCTTCCCAATGTAACAATGAATTCCGACGGGACCTACACCCTCAACCAATATGCGCTCTTCCCCGACCAAACCATGAAACTTAAGCTGAAAAACATTTTTCTTGGAGGGATAAGCGTTACTCAACCCATCTACATGGGTGGCAAGATAACTACAGCCTACGAGATGGCCCGGTTGGGCAAGGAAATGACCCATGTGAGTACATCGCTCACTCACGACGAAGTGATTGTAGAAACCGTTGAGGCTTACATGCTCGCAGTAAAGGGCAAAGAAATGATTGAGGTTGCACAAAAGTACTATACACTGCTTGACGAATTGAAGAAAAACGTAGAGAGCGCCTTCAGTCATGGACTAAAAACCCGCAACGATGTAATGAAAGTGCAAGTCAGGCAGAATGAAGCAGAACTTAACATAAGCAAAGCCAAGAATGCCTACCGGCTTGCTAAAATGAACCTCTGCCATTACATTGGCAAACCGCTTACGTCAGACATTGATGTGACGAGCGAAGGCATAAACGTCATGCCCGCCGGCATTACATCAGGGCAAGCCATAGACATCAGCAACCGTCCAGAATACATCTTACTGAACCAACAGCAGCAGATGGCCACCCAACAGGTACGCCTCACACGCAGCGACTACCTGCCACAGGTAGTGGCTGTCGGCAGTTACCACTATGCCAATGGTGGCGAACTGGCAGGCAAGCGCCTCATCGATAATGGCGCTGCAACAGTAGGCATCGGTGTCAAAGTGCCACTCTTCACTTTCGGTGAAAGCAAAAACAAGATACGCTCGGCAAAAGCCAAGCAGACAATAGCCATGACCGAGCAGGCCGACCTCAATGAAAAGATGATGCTTGAGCAGCAACAGTCGCTTAACAACCTTGACGAGGCCCGGAAAGAAGTGGCCCTCACTTCAAGTGCATTTACACAAGCCGAAGAAAACATGCGACTGTCAAAGCAACAATATGAGGTGGGTTATGAATCGTTATCCGACTACCTTGAGTCGCAGGCCATGTGGCAGCAAGCATACGCAGCAAAGGTTGAAGCACAATGTCAGGAAGTGCTCAGTATGTTCAAATACCTGAAATCGGTTGGAAACATCAAGATAGGAGACTAAGCAGTAAGAGAAAAGACATCAATTGTAACAACAGACAATATAGACTATGCGCATTCTTGCAATCGACTACGGACAGAAACGTACGGGCATAGCAGTGTCCGACCCACTGCAGCTGATTGCAGGTGGTCTCACAACGGTTGAGACCAGAAACCTTGAAGACTTCCTTGCCAACTATATAAGCCGTGAGCAGGTTGAACGCATCGTTGTAGGATATCCCCGGCAGATGAATGGTCAAGACTCGGAAAACATGAGGCGAATAACTCCATTTGTCAACCGATTGCGTAAGCTTTATCCCACCATTCCGATTGAACTGTTCGACGAACGATTCACATCAGTCATGGCACATCAGGTTATGCTTGAAAGCGGAATAGGCAGGAAAGCAAGGCAAAACAAGGCCCTGGTCGATAAAATCAGTGCGACAATAATACTGGAAGAATATCTGTCAAAGCGTTCTCCCAACCATTAATGGGGTTAGAGCTGACCGCTGAGAGCCAGAGAGTTTAATAGGCAATCATCAACTAAAATAATATGATACTACCAATGTATATACTCGGTCAACCTCTGCTACGCAAGGAGACTGCAGAAATTCCGCCCGACTATCCAGGGCTTCAAGAGTTGATACAGAACATGTATGAAACCATGCAAAAGGCCGACGGTGTAGGCCTTGCGGCTCCACAAATAGGTCTTTCGATACGTTTGTTTGTCATTGACCTGAATGTTCTGAGCGAAGATATGCCTCAGTATAAAGGATATCTACATGCCTTCATTAACCCGCTGATTTTGGAAGAAAGCGAAGAGACCGAACTCATGGAAGAGGGCTGCCTCAGTGTTCCGGGCATTCATGAAAATGTGCGGCGTGCAAAATCGGCACACGTCACTTATCTCGACGAGCATCTACAGCCTCACGATGAGTGGATTGACGGTTATGCTGCCCGTGTGTTCCAACATGAATACGACCACCTTGAGGGCAAACTGTTTATCGACCACATATCGGGTCTTCGCAAACAACTCATCAAGAAAAAACTTATTGCAATGTCGAAGGGTAAAGTCAGTTGCACATATAAGATAAAAGCCTAAACTCTCAACCCTGATGCGTACCGTCATTTATACAATTCTGTTTATGGTTACCAACATGCTCTCAGCACAAATCAATGCCGAGCGCATGATGCTTATAGGCCGTAATGCATTGTATTATGACGATTACGCATTGTCTATACAATATTTCAATCAGGTAATCAATGCAAAGCCCTATCTCCACGAGCCCTACTTCTATCGTGCTTTAGCAAAATTCTATCTTGAAGACTATGGCGGTGCAATTGCCGACTGTACCCGTTCAATCGAGATCAATCCATACTACATCAATTCATACGAGGTTCGCGGCCTTTCACGCATCAACCTAAAAAACTATTCAGGTGCATCGACCGACTACGAGAAAGCCATAAGTCTCGAGTCGGGGCAACGTCCCATGTGGCACAACCTTATATTATGCTACATGGAACTCGACAGCATAGAGCGCGCCGATTCAATCCTTACACATTTTATACGCCGTTGGCCTCAACACGCTGACGGTTACCTGCTGCGTGCTGAAGTGCAGACCATGCGAGGCGACACTCTCGCAGCCGAAGTCTCGGCCGACCAGGCATTGGCCGCCGATCCCTACAACCCATCGGCACAATCACTGAAAGCACAATTCCTGATGTATCGTGATGAATATGCAGAGGCAGAGGCACATCTCGACGAAGCCCTTCGACTGCAGCCCAAGAATGCCCGCACGATCACTGCACGTGCTTTATGCCGATATCAACAAAACGACCTGCGTGGAGCTATGAGCGATTACAATCTGGCACTCGACATCGACCCCACCAATTTCATTGCACACTATAATCGTGGTCTCTTGCGTGCCTCGGTGGGTGAGGACAATCTTGCCATCGAAGATTTCGACTTCATTCTCAGCATTGACCCCGACGACATAATGACACTCTTCAACCGTGCCCGCCTCTACGACCAGACAGGAGACTACACACGGGCCATACGCGATTATACCAGGGTAATCGAAGCTTTTCCCAAATTCCTTTATGGCTACCAACTGCGTGCCGAAGCCCGGCGCAAGAGTGGTGATGTGCGTGGAGCCATGCAAGACGAAGAACATGTACTGCGCGAAAATGTAGCCCATCGCTATGGGTATTCCACACCCACCAACAGTCAGGCCAACCGAACCCGCAAGAAATCGGATATCGACCCCAACGACTATCAGCAACTCGTAGAGGAAGACGAGCCGACCAAGACCTATGACAACCCACTGCGCGGTAAGATACAAAACAAGACTGCCGAAGCCAGGTTGCTTCCGCTTATCGTGCTTTCGGGCGACCAAGTCATTGCATCGCAGCGACTCATCAGCGCTTATACACTTGAAGCCTACGGTGCCACTCAGGCAACTATTTCTACATTTCAGGAAGGTATTGACCACACGATGCAAACCGACGAGTTGCCGTTGGCCGAGGCTGCATTCACTGCCGTAATCGATAATACACCTCAATTTGCCGAGGCATATTACAATCGTGCTTACGTACTTGCTCTGCGTGGAAACCTGTCTCAAGCCAAGGCAGACCTCGATTATGCCATCAGCCTGCGCGAGCGTTTTTCGCTGGCCTATTTCAACCGTGGTATAATCAACCTGCAATTAAACAACACCGCCGAAGCCCTTTCCGACCTTAGCGTTGCCGGTGAACTCGGTGTACACCAGGCATACAGCATAATAAAGCAACAGAGAAACAAGAGTTCTGCCCCGTAAGTCTTCATAATTCCTGACCCCGAACCCTCAGCGGTCAGCTGTTAGCCCTAAATTCTAAATCTATAAACTATAAACTATAAACCATCAACTTTCAACCCTAAACTCTAAACCACCAACTCTCAACCCTCATGCATCCCGATACAGCTACAGCCCTTCAAGAGGCCATCTGCCACGTTTTGGCCAACTACATCAACGAGACCGACTTTGAGGTCATCACCGATTTTCACCTTCATCTTGATGCCGACACCGGCATCCTGTCCATCTTTGACGACAACGACATGCTGCTCGGCAGTGTGACTGTAGAAGAATGGATTGACGTGGATGGCGATGAATATGTGACCATCGTTGCCCATCAGCTTTCGGCAGTATTGCGCCAAATGGCCGATGCTCATAAGTTCGACAATCTGAATATTGCCAAGCCATTCAACTTTGTACTCGAGGACGACCAACACGAGACCATTGAAGAACTCTACATTGTGGATGACGACAACATCTACATCACTGGCGACCTTCTTGCCGGCATCGACCAGGAACTCGACCAGTTCCTCGGGCATCTTATGGAAGAATAGCCGGTGTCCGGTCTCTTAATTATGTTTGTTTATTCAAACCCGTTGAAGCGGTAGTTGAATGAAATGACAAACATTGATGTATTGCCGAATGTGCGGTTTTCGCTCCAGAACGTGTCGGTCATCGAGGCCGTAAAACCCTTCTCCGAGTTAAGTATATCGCGCCAGTTGATGGCAAGTGTTGCGCGTTTTTCTTTCATGAATGAGCCCACTTGAAAATGTGGCATTTGTTTGATTAGACATTGACCTCTGACTGGCTTTGTATCCCAGCATTGGCCGTTAACTCTCGGAGCTGGAGTGAGTCGGAAATCGGTCTCGGATGACCAGATGGACGCTCACAGGCTCATATATAGCCCTCATAGGAGGGCAGAATGCGGTCTTTGAAACATTTTATGCTTTCTGGAGAGCCAGATTGGCGATTTTCACGTCAAAGAGGAACAGACGGCGCATGTTGATCCATGCACAGCGGGCCAGTGCCTGTAGTGTCTGTTTGAAAAGTCCTCTGTAGCGTGTCTTGTTGTTCCTTGTCAGGAAGCAGTACTGGAAGATGGTCGCCTCGACGTTGTTGCGCTTCTTCCGCTCCTCCCACGGGATGGTCTCCATCCGCCGTCGGTTCTGCGAGCGTTCGACGGCCTCGGTGTCAAAGTATCTGT
>CALGGJ010000027.1 GCA_937915745.1 uncultured Prevotellaceae bacterium
TGTCATCACCGATGGCATCTACAACCTCCAGGGTCAGAAGCTCGCTGCTCCTCAGAAGGGTCTGAACATCATCGGTGGCAAGAAGGTGTTCGTGAAGTAATTGACGCCCTTACCAACCATTATACAAATCGAAAGAGCCTGAGCAATTCAGGCTCTTTCTGTTTTGTACAAACCGGTCATCACCCGAACACTGATGACCGCTTTGGGTTTAATTGCTTTCACACATGGCAAAGCTGTAGATTTAAATATAAATATAATGTCTGTTTGTCTTTTGTTCCCTTTTTTATTTGGTCATACAATTAAGTTTGGTTAACTTTGCGCTGTTAAACAGTAGAGCGACTTACGTGTGTGGCTTTGTTTCCCACACACTATGTATTATGCACCACGCTATATATTACACACTACAATAACTATGTCAAACGAATTAGAAATTAAAGAATTGGAAGAAGTAGTAGTCCGATTCTCGGGTGATTCCGGCGACGGTATGCAACTCGCAGGAAACATCTTCTCTACCGTTTCCGCCACTGTAGGAAACAGCATCAGCACATTCCCCGACTATCCTGCCGATATCCGCGCCCCGCAAGGTTCGCTTACCGGTGTGTCTGGATTTCAAGTACATATAGGTGCTGAGCAGGTTTATACTCCCGGCGACTTATGTGATGTATTGGTGGCAATGAACGCAGCAGCCCTGAAAACTCAGTACCGTTATGCCAAACCGGGTGCTGCTATCATCATCGATACCGATTCTTTTGGACCCAAGGATCTTGAGAAGGCTGCTTTCAAATCGGCCGACTACCTCGGTGAAATGGGCATTGACCCCGACCGTGTTATAGCATGTCCTGTCACGCAGATGGTTAAAGACTGCCTGGCCGGTACCGGAATGGACGTGAAAGCAATGACCAAATGTCGCAACATGTTTGCACTCGGACTCGTGTGCTGGCTTTTCGACCGCGACCTTGATGTGGCTTTCAACTATCTGAAGGAGAAGTTCGCAAAGAAACCAGGTGTGGCCGAAGCCAACATAAAAGTGATTCAGGCTGGGTACGACTATGGTCATAATACTCATAGCTCGGTAAGCAATGTGTATCGCATTGAAACCAAGCATAAGGTTCCGGGACGCTATATGGACATAACAGGCAATAAGGCTACTGCCTACGGACTCATCGCCGCCGCCGAGAAGGCCGGACTGAAACTCTACCTCGGTTCCTATCCTATTACTCCTGCCACCGACGTGCTTCATGAATTGTCGAAACACAAGTCGCTGGGTGTAATAACGGTGCAGTGTGAAGACGAGATTGCCGGTTGTGCATCGGCACTCGGTGCATCGTTTGCCGGTGCACTGGCTGTCACATCGACATCAGGACCCGGGATTTGCCTTAAGAGTGAGGCAATGAACCTGGGTGTAATCATGGAGTTGCCGCTTGTGGTGCTTGACGTACAGCGTGGCGGACCTGCTACCGGACTGCCGACGAAGAGCGAACAGACCGACCTGCTGCAAGTGTTATTCGGACGCAATGGCGAGACCCCTATGCCTGTGATGGCAGCAACAAGTCCTACCGATTGTTTTGATGCCGCATACCAGGCTGCCAAGATGGCGCTGGAGAATATGACACCGGTTGTATTACTTACCGATGCATTCGTGGCAAACGGTTCGGGAGCTCTCAAACTGCCAGACCTTAAAGACTATCCTGACATCTGCCCACCTTATGTGCCGGAGGACTTGCGTGGAACATGGACACCTTATATGCGCAACGAAGAGACAAAGGTGCGCTACTGGGCTGTGCCTGGTCGCGAAGGGTTCCAACATATATTGGGTGGATTAGAGAAGGATAACAAGACAGGTGCAATATCTACCGACCCGGAGAATCACCACCTCATGACACAGCTGAGACAAGAGAAAGTTGACGGCATACGTGTGCCGGACCTTGAGGTTTTAGGCGACAAAGACAATGCAGACCTGCTGATTGTGGGCTTCGGGGGTACATTCGGACACCTGCACGCAGCAATGGACGAGATGCGTGCCAAGGGTAAGAAGGTTGCATTGGCTCACTTCAAATACATACGTCCGCTACCTGCCAACACGGCCGAGGTGCTTATGAAGTATAAGAAAGTGGTAGTGGCCGAGCAGAACATGGGACAACTTGCTGCCTATCTGCGAATGAAGGTTGACGGATTTGTGCCTTACCAGTTTAATCAGGTGAAAGGACAGCCGTTTGTGGTGAGCGAACTTACCGAAGCGTTTAACAACATATCAGATAAATAGAAAGGACATACAATTATGGCTTTTACAGTTCAAGACTATAAGAAGGGACAGCCACGTTGGTGTCCTGGTTGTGGAGACCACTTTTTCCTGGCCTCTCTGCACAAAGCAATGGCAGAAATCGGTGTCGAGCCATGGAACACCGCCGTCATATCTGGAATCGGCTGCTCAAGCCGTCTGCCTCACTACATGGCAACCTATGGCATGAACACCATTCACGGTCGTGCTGCCGCAATAGCAACAGGTTGTAAGGTGGCCAATCCGAAACTGGCAGTATGGCAGGTGAGCGGTGATGGCGACGGGCTTGCAATAGGCGGCAACCACTTCATACATGCCAACCGCCGCAACATCAACCTCAACATGATATTGCTCAACAACCGCATATACGGACTGACGAAGGGACAGTATAGCCCTACCAGCCCACGCGGATTCGTAAGTAAGTCGAGTCCTTACGGCACGGTGGAAGACCCATTCCGCCCTGCTGAACTCTGTTTCGGTGCACGCGGGCATTTCTTTGCACGTGCCGTGGCTACCGATGCACCGGCCACAGTCGAGGTGCTGAAGGCTGCATACAATCATAACGGCACCAGTGTATGCGAAATTCTGCAAAACTGCGTGATATTCAACAATGGTACTCACGACGATGTCTATACAAAGGACGGGCGTGCCAAGAACGCAATTTATGTAGAACACGGCAAACCGCTCATCTTCGGCGAAAACCGTGAATACGGACTCATGCAGGAGGGATTTGGCCTGAAGGTTGTGAAGATAGGTGAAAACGGTGTGACAGAAGCCGACATACTTGTTCACGATGCACACTGCGAAGACAATACTTTGCAGCTCAAGCTGGCTCTCATGGGTAATGGCGACGGTTTCCCTGTGGCTTTGGGCGTAATACGTGATGTTGAAGCACCTACATACGACGACTGTGTGACAGCCCAGATAGAGGAAGT
>CALGGJ010000028.1 GCA_937915745.1 uncultured Prevotellaceae bacterium
TTTGCACCGAGGCGGTGGAGTTGACTCCCAACGGGCCGGTGGTGGCGTTGAACATACCCAAAGGACAATGGCACACGGTGAGGGCGCTGGAATCGGGCTCCGTGATTCTGGAATGCAAGGATGGGGCGTATGAGCCTTTAACGGAGGGGGACATTCTCACGGTATAGTTCAAGGTCGCACTGACTTAAGTGAAGCCTAACAACCAAACGACCAAACAAAAACAGGCCGGATAACCAAACAAAACAGAGCCATAGAACTGAAAAACCGAAAGTTGAAAACGGTGGTGAGGCATCCAATTAAGTAAGCCTCTCAGCTATACTGATTTAGAAAAATGACACAGGACAAGCTCTGGCTACAGAAATACAACGAAGTGACGGATTTCATCGAGAAGAACAAGAGGAATCCGTCGAAGTATAATTCTGAGGAAAGGGGGCGGTACTGTAATTGGTTGAAGCATCAGCGGAAATTGTTTCATGCCGGAGAGATGAATCCGGAGCGGGTGGAGAAGTTCCGGGAGCTGCTGGGGTTGATGGAGCGGCATCGGCATAAGAACCAGTATGAATGAAGACGGAGACGATGTCTCCTCTGGGTGGCAAAAGGGGTGGAAATGTGTTTAACCCAAATCGGCCGTTAGCGTTTTGGGGGTTTTCGGGGTATGCACGGATAATGGAGAATAGACACGTGTGTATATAGGCTTGAGGGTTCGTCAATATACGTACGGGCCTGAAGCTGTATTTCTTCGCCGTCGTGCGTATATACGTGACGCCGGTTATGTGGGTATAGATGCAATATGATGGAGGGTCGCTCCTGTCGTTTGCGGTGCAAAGTCACGACATTGCGTATAGGCAAGTCGGCCGATTTGAGAGGGTCGCCAAGATGAAGCCCTTCCTGACTACCCATACGTACTCCCTCCGTAAGGAGGAGGGAGTAGTATGAGGGGGTAGTCAGGAAGGTGACTTCATCGGGCGATTTTTTTTTCGAACAGGGTTAGCGGTCGGCGTGGAGCGGAGCTCGCACGGATAGCGGTCAGTACAGCTCAATCCATTCGTAGGTGTTGCCGGTGGTGTCCATGTAGCGTATGAAGTCGGACTGCAGGATGTTGAGCGAAGCACGGCTGTCGTTGGGATGGAACGAGAGGTGTGTGTAGTTCTGCAAGTTGCTGTCGAGGAACACATGTACGTGGTGGCCGGTGTCGTTGAGCAGTCCGAATGGGCTGACTGAGCCTGGGCGTAGTCCGAGGTAGCGCATCATACGTTCGGGCGAGGCGAATGAGAGTTTGCCTTGGTGCAGACGTTGCTCGAGCGAGTGTATGTCGAGGTTCTGGTCGGCCTGGAAGACGACGAGGTAATGACGGTTGCCCTTGTGGTTGCGGAAGAAGAGGTTCTTGCAGTGTGTGCCGGGCAGGTGACCCCAGTACCGGCGACCGATTTCGATGGTGTCGGCAGCCGGATGCTCGGTATATGTGAAGGTGATGCCGAGACGGTCTAACGTGTCATATACTATCTGTTGTCCTATCATGTGGCAACGAGGAGCCGTGGGTCCGACCGTGGCTTGCTCAGCTCTTTTTCTGGAGTGTCTCGACGATACGTGTCAGCTGGTTAGGGATACGTATTTGCTGTGGACATTTCGACAGACATTCCTCGCAGTCCTGGCATTGTGTGGCCCATTGTTTGGTGTCGGGCAGTGCTTTCTTATATCCGTCTTCGAACTTGGCAAATGCAGCTGCATATCCGGCATCGCTCTTGTCGGGCAGCGGCAGTATATGGTCGGTCACAGCTTCGTTGTAGTAGGCGAAGTTACCTGGTATGTTCACGCCGAACGGACATGGCATACAGTATGAGCATGTGGTACATGGAATGGTAGGGAATCCCGACATCTGGTCGGCTATAGATGCGAGGAGTCGGTTTTCGGCATCGGTGCATGGGTCGAGCGGCGAGAAGGTCTTCACATTTTCTTCGAGGTGTTCCATACGGCTCATGCCGCTGAGGGTTGTGAGGATGTTGGTGTGTGATCCCACCCAGCGGAATGCCCATCGTGCCGTACTGTCGTTAGGATGTACGGCTTTCAGCTGGTCGGCGAATTCCTGTGCCATACGTGCGAACGCACCGCCTCGCAACGGTTCCATCACCACACATTGTATTCCCAGCTTCTCGCATTTGTCGTACAGATATTCGGCATCGGCATCGCTACGGCGGCCGCCACGCATCGAGGCATGTCGCCAGTCGAGGAAGTTCATCTGAATCTGGACGAAGTCCCAGTGGTACTTGGACTGATTGTCGAGCAGATAGTCGAAGTCTCTCACATCGCCGTGATAAGAGAATCCGAGGTGTTTGATGCGTCCGGCATCACGCTCCTTAACGAGGAAGTCGAGCACGCCGTTGTCGAGGAACCGGCCTTTCAGGCTATCCATACCGCCACCGATACTGTGTAACAGGTAGTAGTCGATATAATCCACCTTCAGCCGCCTCAATGACTGCTCGTACATCTGTCTCGATGCCTCGAGCGACCACTGGCGTTGGTTCTGGTTAGACATCTTGGTTGCCACGAAGTATTTGCTGCGCGGATGGCGCGAGAGGGCATTACCCATGAGCACCTCAGACTGTCCGCCCATATACATAGGAGCCGTGTCGAAGTAGTTCACGCCATGCTCGATGGCATAATCCACCATTTCGTTCACCTGATCCTGATTGTTTGGCAGGCGCATCATGCCGAAGCCCAAGAGCGAAATCTGCTCACCGCTGCCATGCTGCACACGATATGTCATACGGATGTCGGCCGGATTCAACGGTTTTTCTCTTGCTATCAGCCTGAAGGGTTCGAAGGCCATAAGAGCCACTGCCGACCCTGCGCCGAAACTCATGCGCCGGATAAACTCACGACGACTCATGTTTTTACTTTCGTCCATATTAGTTTAAGGTCATGTATTTTTATGATGTACGCCACAAAGTTACGATAAATCTTTTATGCGACCAAACCTTTACCGGCTTTTTATAAATATCGGCACATATTTTTGTGTCTTACCGCATGAAGAGGGTCGTGTCGGGCGTTATTCTTGCACGAAAGGTGAGTCTATGGACCTAACCTGCCACCTTTACACATACACTTTACCATTTTTTTTGGCTTAAACTATTCCTATTATCAGCAATAATGCGTAACTTTGCAGCATAAAAACCAACAAAACAGTGAAAGGAACATACACTATACTGTTGCTCACCGCGTCGAACACGTTGATGACATTCGCATGGTACGGCAACCTGTTGCTGCGCCAGCACCACATAAGCGACTCGTGGCCAATGCCCCTGGTCATACTCTTGTCGTGGCTAGTGGCCGGATTGGAATACTGCCTCCTCATCCCAGCCAATTCGATAGGCTCCGACATCAACGGAGGGCCCTACTCGCTCATGCAGCTGAAGGTGATACAAGAGGTTATCTCGGTAAGCGTATTCACCGTGATCGTCATGATGTGCTTCCAGGGACAACACCTCCACTGGAACCACGTGACCGCATTCCTCTGCCTCGTCGCAGCTGTCTGCCTCGTGTTTTGGAAGTAGAAGACTACCATAAAGGCTAGTCGAACTAGAAAGGCTAGTCGAACTGGAAAGGCTAGTCGAACTGGAAAGGCTAGTCGAACTGGAAAGACTAGTCGAACTGGAAAGGCTAGTCGAACTAGAAAGGCTAGTCGAACTAGAAAGGCTAGTTGAACTAGAAAGGCTAGTCGAACTAGAAAAGCTAGTCGAACTAGAAAGGCTAGTCGAACTGGAAAGGCCAGTCGAACTGGAAACGTCAAGAAACAAATAATGCTTAACCGCAACCTTCTCTAAATATATGATTTCCAATCAACGCTATATGATGCGCGGCGTGAGTGCCGCCAAGGAAGATGTGCACAACGCCATACGCAACATCGACAAAGGACTCTATCCGCAGGCCTTCTGCAAGATCATACCCGACATTCTTGGCGGCGACCCCGACTACTGCAACATAATGCATGCCGACGGAGCCGGAACGAAATCGAGCCTTGCCTACATGTACTGGCGCGAGACAGGCGACCTGTCGGTATGGCCAGGCATAGCACAAGACGCACTCATCATGAACACCGATGACCTGCTCTGTGTGGGAGCTACCGACGGCATACTCGTCAGCTCGACCATAGGCCGCAACAAGATGCTCATACCGGGCGAAGTAATAAGCGCCATCATCAGTGGCACCGACCGCCTTATGGCACAGCTGCGCGACATGGGAATAGGCATCTACGGCACGGGAGGCGAGACAGCCGATGTGGGCGACCTCGTCAGGACCGTCATCGTCGATTCCACCGTCACCTGCCGCATGCGACGTGCCGACGTGATAGACAACGCACGCATACAGCCAGGCGACGTGATTGTGGGTCTGAGCAGCACCGGACAAGCAACCTACGAACATCAGTACAACGGTGGAATGGGCAGCAACGGACTCACCTCGGCACGCCACGACATGTTTGGCAAATACCTGGCCGAACGATATCCCGAAAGCTACGACCACGCGATGCCCGATGAACTGGTATATAGCGGCAGCTACCGCCTGACCGACCCCGTAGAAGGCACACCCGTCAATGCCGGACAACTCGTGCTGTCGCCCACACGGACCTACGCACCGGTCATACGACGCATGCTCGACCACATGCGACCACAGATACACGGAATGGTACACTGCACCGGAGGCGCACAAACCAAAGTACTGCACTTCGTCGGCGACAACTGCCATGTCGTCAAAGACAACCTCTTCCCTATCCCACCCCTTTTCCGCGCCATACAAAAACAAAGCCAGACCGACTGGAGCGAGATGTACCGAGTGTTCAACATGGGCCACCGCATGGAAATATACGTAAGCCCCGAAGATGCAGCGCAGGTAATCGACATAAGCCGCTCATTCAATATCGACGCACAAGTCGTGGGACACATAGACGAAGGGCCACGCAGCCTCACCATAAAGAGCGAAGCAGGAGAATTCAATTACTGACAAAATAAACCAATGAAACCAACACGAACCATGAATGCCAAGAAAAGCCTACTGATTGCAACCATTGCAATAGCATCGGTCAGCGCGCCGGCCCAGGATGCACCGACGCCATATTACAACTACCGTGTACAACTAGCCGACAAGGCAGGTACAGAATACAGCATACACCACCCCGAGCAATTCCTCTCTGAGCGGTCGCTGTCACGTCGCCAGCGTCAGGGCATCCGGATAGACCAGACCGACCTGCCCGTATCGGCCACTTACCTGCAGCAGTTGCGCGAAGCCGGAGCCGAAGTGATACTGACAAGCAAATGGCAGAACACCGTCCTGGTGGGTACCTCCGACACACTGCTTGCCGAGCGCATCGCATCGATGCCATTCGTGACAGCCGTGCGCAAAGTGTCGGCCTACGAAAAGAAACAGAAACGCAACAACAAGAACGGCATCGACCGCACGTATGAGGTAGCCAAGGTTGCTCCTAACCTAACAGGCAGCAGCTACCGCAATGCCCTTACGCAGATTGCACAACTCAACGGCATAGCCATGCACGGAGCCGGATTCCGTGGCGAAGGCATGGTGATGGCCATAATCGACAGCGGCTTCTTCAATGTCGATGTCATCCCGTCGTTTGCCAACACCAAGATACTGGGTTATAAAGACTTTGTCGATCCCGATGCCGACATATTCGCCGAAAGCTCGCATGGTACGCTGGTACTTTCGTGCATCGGTGCCAACAACCCCGGATGGTATATAGGCACTGCACCCGAGGCCTCGTTCTGGCTCATACGGTCGGAAGACTTCTACAGCGAGCAACTGGTAGAGGAAGACAACTGGTGTGCCGCAGTTGAGTTTGCCGACAGCGTGGGAGCAGACGTAATCAATTCCTCGCTGGGATACATCAAATTCGACAACACAGCCGACAACCTAACCCACGAAGAACTTAACGGAGCCAGTCACATCAACTCCCGACAGGCATCGATGATTGCATCGAAAGGTATGATACTATGCAACAGCGCAGGCAACGAGGGCAGAGGCGAATGGGTGAAGATTGGCACCCCTGCCGATGCTACCGACATACTGGCCGTAGGCGCCATAACCGCCAGCATGGAGATTGCGCCGTTCTCATCACGCGGATATTCCGTCGATGGACGCATAAAGCCCGATGTGGTTGCCATGGGTGAACGTGCAGCCGTAATCAATGCACTGGGATATCTCTCCTATGCTGACGGCACATCATTTGCATCACCAATACTAAGCGGCATGGTGACATGCCTGTGGCAGGCACTGCCATGGATGGATGCCTATGAGATAATGGACCTCGTGCGCCGCAGCGGCGACCGCTACCAAACACCCGATGAGACCTTCGGCTACGGACTGCCCGACTTCTTCCATGCCTACACCATGGGCCTCATGCAAAAATACACGAAATAGACCCAAACCGGTCATTAGACTGTTTCGCGCTTTGAAAACTTTCGAATAAATTCAGACGTTTCCTCGCCAAGGCAAAATGCAAGCACTTTGCTCTTCTGGCTTAACGAAAACGTTCTTTTTGGCATCTTTTTCACGGCCTTTCAGTCACGACTGCGTCGTGACAATCCGTGTGTTTTTTGGGAACCCCATTACTCCTTCAATGCCGCAAAAAACCTGCTCGAAAATAAACTTAAAATCATCTAAACGCTAATGACCGATTTGGGTTAAAGGGGAGTCGTGTGGCGGCTGCAGGTGCCACATAAATGCTACAGGTGCCACATAAATGCTGCAGGTGCAAGACTCAGAAACGGGCGTCGTTGCTTTGCTTCAGTTTCTTGGCTATGTCTTTTGGTATGGCGTTTTTGTTGACGAGGAAGTCCATGCACTTGGCTACGATGAAGTTCTCGGTCATGTACCATGTGCCTTTGTATTCGCCGGTCTCGCCCCACGAGTTTTTCACCATATACCACTTACGTCCGTTCTGGTCTTTGGCTATTCCGTAGATGAGCATACCGTGGTCGTCGGTAAGTTCCCAGTTGTCGTATTCTTTCTGGCGTTGCTCCTGTGTAGGAGTCATCTCGGGTGCTTCGAAACCCTTTGCCATCACCTCGCTGCGTCGTTGTGCGGCAGTGAGTCCGAGCCAGCGTGCCATGTCGGAGCCTTCGAGTCCTTGTTCAGGGTTTTCGTCGTAGAGGATGGCGAGTCCGTCGCGTGTGAATCCGGTCTCAGACACATCCCCACCCCATGCCACGGTGTATCCGTTCATGATGGCATTGTCGATGACACGTGCCATCTCGTCGATTGGCAGGTTCCATGACCCGGGCTGGCGCCAGTTGTCTTGCACCTCGACAGGGAATTCCTCGTAGAACGGGTGGTGTGAGTATGACGTGATTGACACGTAGTCGTTCCAGTCGAGTCCGAGGCTTGCTGCAAACGACTTAGGGTCGTAGGTCTTGCCTTGGTAGGTGAATGTCTCGGGGCATTTGCCGAGGTAAGCGTCGAGTATGCCTTGGAGTCCGTTCCTCCATGTGAGGCCTATGGTCTTGGATGTTGATTTGGCTATTGCATCGACATAGGGCTCCATGACAGCGAAGAACTCGCTGAAGTTGTTGAGCGTGTCGCCATACATGGTTCCCGGCAGCGGCATGGCTTCTTCAGGACAGATGCCGTAGTTTTTCAGGACATAGAGCACATCATAGGCCGAACCGCCCTGCGAGAACTGTGCGTCGCCGTGCATACGTACCTTGACGATGGCGCGGTCCATATAGTTTTTGTTGCATACGAACATCTCGCACAAGTCGTAGGTCTTGCCACTCTTCTTGAGTATTTCGGCTTCGAAGAACGAGAGAGTCGAGTAGTTCCAGCACGTGCCCGAGCGCGACTGGTTTTTGACGCTTGTGATTGGTATCTCCTTCACGATGGTGAACTGTGGTTTCTTTGCTTCCTGGCGCTGAGTGCTGAATGTCTGCGCTGAGAGCGATGTTGCGAGTGCAACGAATACTCCGAGGATAAATGTTTTCTTCATTTGTCAGGTTGAGTTTTATGCTTATTGGTTGATAAATTCTTCTACGTCGTCGATGTGGTATGGTATCACGTCCTGGCCCAGTACGCGACATCCGTCGGTGGTGATGAGTATGTCGTCTTCGAGGCGGATTCCTCCGAAGTCGCGGTAGGTGTCGAGGCGTTCATAGTTGATGAACTCGCGGTGTAGCCCTTCGGCCTTCCATTTGTCGATGAGTGCCGGAATGAAGTATATGCCCGGCTCGTCGGTGAGCACCCATCCCGGTTGTATGCGACGGCCGCATCGCAGGCAGTCGGTGCCGAATTGTGAGGACGGGCGTACTTCGTCGTCGAATCCCACATAGACTTGTCCCAGTCCTTCCATGTCGTGCACGTCCATGCCCATCATGTGGCCAAGGCCGTGTTGCAGGAACATGGCATGTGCACCGGCCGAGACTGCATCGTCGGTGTTGCCTCGCATGAGTCCGAGGTCTTTGAGACGGTCGGTCATGAGGCGGCATACGTCGAGGTGCATGTCCATCCACTTGAGGCCTGGGTGTGCGCGTTGTATGACGAGGTCGTGGCATGCCTCGACTATGGAGTATATGTCGCGTTGTTTCTGTGTGAACAGGCCGCTGACCGGTGTGACACGAGTGTTGTCGGAGCAATAGTTGCCCACGGTCTCGGCTCCTGCATCGCAGAGCAGGAGTCGTCCGGCCTCGAGTGGCCGCAGCGACGGATCGCCATGGAATATCTCGCCATGCATGGTGACGATTGACAGGAACGACACCTTGCTGCCTCGGCTTGCAACGATGCCCTCCATCAGACCGGCCAGTTGTTTTTCGGTCACACCCGGACGGACAGCACGCATCACCGCCGTATGCATGTCGTAGCCTATGGCCATGGCCCGTTCAATCTCGGCTATCTCTTCGTCGGACTTCACTGCACGCATATCGACCACGGCCTTGATGAGCCTGACGGATGCAGCCTGGCGCACCTGCAGCGGATGGATGCCCATGAGGTCGCCTATCTGTATCATGACGTCGTGGCGGCATGGGGGCAGAAACATAATCTCCCTTCCTGCCTGCCTTGCCTTGTCAACGAGTTGCTGCAGCTGAGACGTCGGTGCCGAATGTCCGACACCCACCTCGGCAGCGAGGTCGTGGATGGATGGCACGAAGCCGGTCCAGATGATGTCTTCGATGTCGATGTCGTCGCCGATGAGGCATTCGATGTCGTTGTCGATATCGATTACACCTACCAGCCCCTCCTGCGAGTGGCCGAAGTAGTAGAGGAACGAACTGTCCTGGCGGAACGTATAGGCATTGGCCGGATAGTTGGCCGGAGCCTGGTTGTGTCCGAAGATGAGCACCAGACCGCTGCCCAGTTTCTGTTTCAGCGTCTGCCGGCGCTGTATGTACGTTTCTTTCGAGAATGTAGTCATAACACTAAGGTTTTACGTATGTATCCGGTTGCAAAGTTAGTAAATTATTTTATTCCGAACACTATCATCACGCCTTTTTTCGACAAATAAGGGTAAAACGCCGTGTAGCCCGACAGTGTTTCGTCTGTAACATATCATGCGCCGTGCGGCAAGTGGTGGGGAACGAGCGCGCAGTCGCAGAGCCGCGAGTGCGCAGTCGCAGAGCCGAGAGTGCACAGTCGCAGGGTCGAGAGTGCGCAGTCGCAACAAGACACGGAGCTGCACGGCCAAGCGTGTAACGAACCATACGGCCCCATTACCCCTTCAATGTCGTAAAAGACATGCCCGAAAAAACGTGAAATCATCAGAACGCCTATGAGCAATTTTGTATAAAACATGCGGTTTTCCGGGCTTTTCGTCGGTGGATATGTGTTTTTCTCCGAAAACGGAACCATCGCTCACATATTTTTCGTACCTTTGCCGAAAGATTACATTACATCTATATTTAATCATTTAACACATAAAAAATCAATGCGTATGAAAAAACTTATTACATCTTTGATGTTGACAGCACTTGTGCTCCTCCCTGCGAGCGTGAGGGCTCAATTCTCGGCCACAATCGAAGACGAGCCACGCACCGGCTGGTGTGACGGCCCTGCTGTTCAGTTCTCGTTCAGCGAGGTATGCAATCAGTTGGGATGCAGTCCCGACGATCTCGACCAGGCACTCTACCAACGTGGACAAGATGCTATAGCCGCCAACGCAAAAAACTGGACAAACTCGTTTGCCGTGAACGAACTCTTCCAACTGCTTGACCCAAAGACAGGCGCTGCACAGTCTTACACCTTCTACAGCGAGCAATACGGCGGTTTCGAGATGGACAAAGACGGATACTTCGCATCGTGGAACAACGGCTCGTCGTGGGGCGTATATATTCAGTACGAAGGATGGTCGATTGAAGACGACTACATCAACTTCATCGTCTGCCAAAACCCAACCAACCCACTCAGCAACGGCGACGTGTGTCACGGTGTCGTGGCGATAGGCTGGAACGGAGCCCTGGCCACCTTCGACCTCACACTCAAAATGAAACGCGAGACGATAGACAAAGAGCCGGTGACCGACATTGACCAACTCGACATCGTGGGCGAATCAACCTATGAAGTGACACAATACCTGAAAGAAGACGAAGAATATCAATACTACTACGACGACGTCGATTGGTTCTACCTCAGCACCAACGAGATTGCACCGGCACTGGGCATCGACGGAGAATACATGATGAAGATGTTTGGCGACATGATATTCGTCAAGACATGGGACTCGACCGCCGACTATTGGGGACAACTCACAGGCGAAGGCAAAGCCGTTCCGTCGCCAGGCTTCTACTTCGGCGGCGGCATCAAACTGATTGACGACGAGGGCAACGAACAAGCCACCGACGAATGTGTCAACTCCGACGTATTCTCATCAAACTCAAAATTCTTCATCTGCAACATACGCTACTACTGGGACACCGGCAACTACAGTGAGTGGCTCCGATTCGGCATCGGCCAGACATACGGCGGCATGGAACCCGGCGAGACCGCACGCGGCGACATGTATATAGTATATGGCGACAAGGCATGGGTGGTACACTTCATCATGAACGTAGCCGACAACACACCAATCACCGACCTCGTCAACGTAGGCAGCGAGACATGGACCATAGCCGACCGCGACCCACGCAAGTCGTGGAACGAACTCGAGACACTCACCCTCGACCTCGACGCCATCGCACAGAAATTTACGGAAGTGGCAGGTTTTGACGTCACACCGGCCGACTTCGTACTCACCGCATCGACCGATGCCGGCGGCACAACCACCAATTACACTGCCGACTACGATGACGAGACAGGACTCTGCGGATTCTGGTTTGACGAAGACGGCAACGCCCAGTCGTACGGCGACGGATGCTTCTACGTCAACTACATCCCACAGGAAAACCAGATGGTGCTGGGCAACAAGCCTGGATACTTCGAAGGAGGTGAACAACTGACAGGCGGAATATACCTCGTGGTGGACGACGCATTCTACTACGAAGTTAAGATAGACCTCGGAATCATGAGTCCGGAATACACCGTCGAGACATGCGAAGTCGTTGAATACGACTGGATAGTGCAGCTGGTACCATCGGCCACATCCTGGGAAATAGGCACAACCGACATGCAAAACATCGAAACGATGATAGACCTCGTTGGCGACGGCAAACTCTACGGCGTGAACTCGGCAGGCGAACTCACCACATCCTACTCGGTGAGCGAAGCCAACGGCGGCTCGACAGGAGGTGGATTCTGGATGAGTCCTGACAACGAAGACGGATATGCATACGCAGCATCATACAGCGGCACCGGCTCGTTCGCAATGTGGTACTACCAAGGTACTACACACTGGTTCACCGTACCAAACTTCCGCAAACCGGGCGAAACATCAACCGCAGTGTTCTACATCTACAACTTCTGGGAAGGCAAGGCTGTGAAACTCAACACCACACTGAAATTCGTTGACCACATACTCGTCATCAACCCTGTGGCAACCGAAGAACTCACCGTCAACGCACGCAATGCCGACGGCGACGACCTCGACGAAGTGGAAATCAACCTCACACAATGCTGCGAGACACTGGGATGCACCGAAGCCGACCTGCTTGAAAAAGGTGTATGGATGGTGGTCGATGCCAACGGATACCTCACCGAAGCAACCGACGAGAACTTTGACGAAGTACAAGGATTCTACTTCAATGCCGAAGGACAAGCCATCGACAACTTCGACGATGCAGTATTCACACTCGGCGTAGTTGACCAAGTGATGTTGCACTCAATGATTGTTGACGACGACAACCTAAACAACACATACCACACCACACTCTACCTCAGCTACAACAACAAGCTCTACGCATTCGACATCACCATAGGCGACACGGATGCCGACGCCATCAGCATGGTAGAAGTCAACGACGAGACAGCAGGCAAGACCTACGACCTCAGCGGCCGCGAAGTACAGAACCCTGCCAAGGGGCTCTACATCAAGAACGGCAAAAAAGTACTGGTGAAGTGACAAGAGGCAACAAATCGAGTAGGAGGAAAATGAAGTAGTTTTCCTCCTACTTCATTTTCCGACC
>CALGGJ010000029.1 GCA_937915745.1 uncultured Prevotellaceae bacterium
TCTGAATTTATTCGAAAGTTTTCAAAGCGCGAAACAGTCTAATGACCGATTTGGGTTTATTATAATTCCTGCATCATCTGGTAAATAGCCAGGATGTCCTGTGTGTCGATGCTTCCGTCGGCATTGACATCTTCGTAGGTAGCATGGTCGGTGTCCGAGCTGTAGGTTTGCATGTATTGGTAGATGGCGAGTGCATCCTGTGTGTCGATTACTGAGTCGGAGTTGACATCGCCGGCCTTATGCAGCAGCGACTTCATGGTGCGTACGCGCACTGCCCGTGTATAGCTGCATGCGTAGTTGTCTTTCTGCAAGGTGTAGGTTAGTCCCACGATGGTGGTTGAGTCGCCATTCTGATAGTATGGCACGAGCAGTTTGCCGTCGTCGGATAGCAGTTCGGGGTGGTCTGACTTCCAGGAGAGTGTTGTGCCCCAATACATGGTGTTGTTTGCATAGAGGTCGATGTCGTCGGTGATGAATTGTCGTGCATTGACTGGCAGTGTAAATCCATTCTGATAGGTGTAATCCACTGCGTAGTTTCCATCCACGTTTGCGCCCCAGATGCTTACTCCGGCATTTGATATCGCAGTGAAAGAGATGGCTGTCATGTTTGTGAGGCTCACGGTTTGTGGCAGTATCACTCCGTAGTAGTCGGTGTAGGTGGATGTACCCTTTGGTCGCATGTGGAGGGTGATGTACGATGTGTTTTGTTTTACTCTCCATGTGCCGTAGTAGTCGCCGGTGATTTGTCCGTTGGCTTTGAAGAATACAGTGCCTGGTGTTGAGTATGCGTTGTTGGCATAATCCACCTTGTAGGGGTGTAGCATGATTTCGTACGACCCCACTATGTCGTTTGTGGTACAGATGGCAGCCGAGTCGATGTCGGCTTGTCTGTACTGTGAGTTTTGGCCGTTGAGTCCGTTAAATTCGAATGGTGATGCCACGAGCCATCCGTTGGCATTGAGGAAGAGTTGGTGCACACGTATTTCGAATCCCTCGTTGCCCGAGTTGAATCGTGTGTGATATATGAGGTATGCCCGTCCGTCGGCGTCGAGCAGCACCGAGTTGTGTCCCTGGCTCAGTTCGGCCCATCGCATGCCAGGCCATTGGTGAGTTCCGACTATCTTCATGCCTGCGGTTGTAGCGGCGTTTGGTCCGTAGTTCATGTAGTATCGGCTGTAAAGTGCCGTTTGTCCCGATGCGTCGGTGTACGGTCCCTCGGGCTTGGCTGACCGGAAGTAGTGCATCTCGTATCCCTCGGATGCCCCCAGTCCGCCGTTGGTGACGAACAGGTAGTAGTAGTTTCCGATATGTTCGATATACGAGCCTTCGCCCGACGAGTAGTATCCGCCGGCTATCTTGCGACCGAAGTATGGGTCGGATGTCACTCCGTCGGTGTTGTTGCTTATTCCGGAATAGGTGTAGGTGTAGTCGCGCAGTCCGTTTTCCTTGTTGAGGCGCAGCATGAATATTCCGCCGCTCCACGAGCCATATGCCATCCACAGCTCGCCTTCCTCGTCGAAGAATACCACAGGGTCGATATTGTTAGGCCAGCGCCGTCCCCATGAGCCTCCGATGTTGTACCTGGCAGGCAGCGATGTCTGTGTGCCGATAACGAGTTCGAGGTCGGTCTCCTTATATGTCTGTCCTGGCAGGTCGGTCCATTGGAATCCGGAGAATACCACCGGCCCCTGATAGATGTACGGTCCGGTTATGTCGGACGATGTGAGCAGACAGATTACCGAGCGCCAGTTGTCACCGTTGAGGCTCATATACATACACCACTTTTTCATGTGGGGGTTCCATATCACGTCGGGAGCCCATTGGTTGCCTCCCAGGTTGGGATTCGCTGCTGTATATCGCCACTGTTGTCCGTCGAAGTTTCCGAACGCGACATTGACCACTTCGCCATTTTTCAATACGGGTACTGTCTTTGTCTGATTGGTAGTGAACACTCCCTGAAAGTTGGTTGTGGAGGTCACCGAGCCGTTGGCCTGCGGAATTCCATAGTTCCACGACTGCCCCGACCAGTTGTGCAGGTCGGTGCTGCGCCCACACCCACGATGGCTCCCAAACACGTAATAGGTGGTGATGCCGGTAGATGTATTGCGGTCGGGCACTATCGAGGGGTCGTGTACACCCACTCGCGATGCCGTCTGGCTCTTATATAGTTTGCCCATCTGGACCGTAAGCATATAGATGGTACTGTCTTTTGGTAAATCCACAGCCTTAGCCGTTGTGCCACAAAGAAATGCGCCAAGAGTCAGGATATTGATTAGTTTCATGGTTTCTTATATGATGTTTTACCCTGCAAACTTACGAATTATTTCTGACATACCACTAACGTCATGCCTAAAAAACGGCTTATCGGGCACCCTTTTCTACCAATTGTACAAGAAGTGGCACGAAAACCCCTGTAAACCACAGTCGGTACAAGCAAGAAAACGACTCCGCACTCGCAGGGCCGAGACTCCGCACTCGCAGTGTCGAGACTCCGCACTCGCAGTGCCGAGACTCCGCACTCGCAAATACCACGTCGCTGAAGGTGGTGTGACGTGTGGCCGGCGGACAATGCTGAAGCCGGAGCAGCAGCTGAAGCCTATTCTATGTAAAATGTGATTACTATCATCTTGTTGCGCCCGCTATCTACCGAGTTGGTAAATATCATTGGTGTAGCCTCGGTAATGTCGGAGCGGTTTTTGTTGATGATGTTGGAGAGTCCGTAGCAGAATTTCACCTCTGGAATAAACTTGAAGAATGGCAGGTAGAAATCACACCCCATACCTACCTCAAGGAAACAGTCGAACGGCTTGAGCAGCAGGTTGCGCTGTTTCTTCACCGTGAGGTCGTAAGTGGGGTTGACACCACACATGACATACGGGCGGTAGTTGTTAAATCGTTCGCCGCTGAATTTCACGTCGATAGGCAGCGATATATACGTTGATTTCATATTCTGGAAAGTGCGGCTGCCATCGAGTTGGTTGACGAACGTAGTGGTCTTCTCGCCAAAGTGCATGGTAGGGATGACACGCAGTGCGATGTTGGGATGGAGGTTAAGTTCGGCCAAAATGCCCACACTGAATCCAGGGTCGTAGTTGGCCACATCTGCAAACCACTGGTTGCCCTGCTCGTCGGCAAAACCATTGTTCACAAACTCAATGTCCTGGAAATTGATGCCAGCCAGAAATCCGTAGTGATAAGGGCGCTGGTCGATGTAGGGGCGGTTCATCACCTTACGGGTCTGACCACCACAACACACGGCACCCGCCACAAAAAGCAGTACCGAACAGACCAACGCAACGCGCCGTACAGACAGGCAGGATGTATAGATGAATCGTGTCATACAGTCATAATAACGAGAAAAGCCGGCCCATTATTGCATTGCAGCAAGAAAAAAAGCCATCACCCCGCTGTGGGCTGACGGCCTTACACTGTTCAGGCGGGCTGACAACTATTCGCCCGGATTGATTGCACCCGTAGGACATGCATCGGCACAAGTGCCGCAATCCACACACGAATCAGGGTCGATGACATACTTGCCGTCGCCCTCGCTGATTGCCTCTGAAGGGCATTCACCTGCGCATGTTCCACACATCACGCAATCATCTGAAATTACATAAGCCATACTTTCGTCTCGATTTTTTTGATTATAAAATATATCTAACTTGTATCTGGCCGCAAAGGTAGCAATAATAATTGGAAAAAAGAAGATTGGAAATTGAAAAAAGCAACGATTATCATGCAAAAAGATGCATGCAACCCATATTTTTTACTTTTTGCCATACACTTTTCACCCCGTTTTGCTAACTTTGTACATCGATTCCACAAATAATACCAAAAGAAATATGAACATCACAATCATCGGTGCCGGAAACATTGGCGGTGCATTGGCCCGCGGCTGGAGCAAAGCAAACCACGACACACGCATCACCGTGTCGGGCGTACACTGGGAGAAACTCAACAAAATAAAAGACGATTGCCCCGACGTCGATATCATGACCGACGACTGCCGAGCCATACAAACGGCCGACATCATCATCATTGCCGTAAAACCATGGCAGGTAGAGACCGTGATTGGCGACATACAGCCCAACCTCAAAACGACACAGATACTCATATCCCTGGCAGCAGGAGTGACACTCGCCCAGCTGCAAGAACTCATGACAAAACACCAGTGCCCACAACTGCCACTATTCTACATCATACCCAACATAGCAGCCGAGTTCTGCGAAAGCATGACATTCATCACCGCAGCCGCCGGCGTCGATACACACACAATAAACAAAGTGGAAGACCTCTTCAAACAGGTGGGCGACGTCTTCGTATGTGCCGAGAAACTCGTTGCGCCAGGCATGCTCATGGCATCGTGCGGAATAGCCTACGTCATGCGATTCCTGCGCGTGCAGACCGAAGCCGGAGTCGAAATGGGATTCTACCCTAAAGACGCCCTCAAGATAGCAATACAGACAATGAAAGGCGCGGCCGAACTCCTGCACCAGACAGGCGAACACCCCGAAGCAGCCATCGACCGAGTCACCACACCTGGCGGATACACCATCAAGGGACTGAACGAAATGGATCATGCAGGATTCAACTCAGCCGTGATAAAAGTATTCAAGACCGGACTGTGACAACAAAAACCAATGCACACCAAAAGAAGACAAGATTATTTGAAAGACTAATACAAAAAATATTGAAATGTCACTCATCGACCAAATCATCAACCGCGCCCGCAGCAACAAGCAGCGCATCGTGCTTCCCGAGTCGCTCGAAGAACGCACACTCACAGCAGCCGACCGCTGCATTGCCGACAACATTGCCGACATCATACTCATTGGAAATCCCGATGAAATAAAAGAAAAGGCGAAAAGCCTGCAACTCACACACATTGACCAAGCAACAATAATCAATCCTGCCACATCAGAAAAGACAGAACAATACGCACAGCTGCTCTTTCAGCTACGACAGAAAAAAGGCATGACCATGGAGCAGGCACGCAGCCAGGTGCTCGACCCCCTCTACTTCGGATGCCTCATTATCAAGAGCGGAGATGCCGACGGACAGATTTCAGGTGCACTCAGCACCACGGGCGACACCCTGCGCCCGGCACTACAGATTATCAAATGCGCACCAGGCATCACATGTGTGAGCGGAGCCATGCTCATGCTGACACAAACACCACAATACGGTGAAGACGGAGTGCTCGTCATTGGCGACGTTGCAGTCACACCGACACCCGATGCCAGCCAACTGGCACAAATAGCGGTATGCACCGCACAGACAGCACGCAGCGTAGCCGGTTTCACAGACCCACGAGTGGCTATGCTAAGCTTCTCCACCAAAGGCAGTGCAAAGCACGAAGTAGTTGACAAAGTTATAGAAGCCACATCATTGGCCCGACAACTCGACCCGAAACTGCATATCGACGGCGAACTGCAAGCCGACGCCGCACTCGTGCCAAGCGTAGGTGCAAAAAAAGCACCAGGCAGCACCATCGCAGGAAAAGCAAATGTACTCGTAGTGCCATGCCTTGAAGTGGGCAACATCGCATACAAACTGGTACAGCGACTGGGCGGAGCAGATGCAATCGGACCGATACTGCAAGGCATAGCACGACCAGTAAACGACCTCAGCCGCGGATGCTCGGTCGATGACATCTACAAGATGGTTGCAATCACAGCATGCCAGGCAATGGACACCAAATAAAGTTGACTCTCATAACATAACCTAAAAATGAAGATACTAGTATTAAACTGCGGAAGCAGTTCAATTAAATACGCTCTCTATAACATGGACGATAAGAGCGTCATCACATCGGGTGGAATAGAAAAGATAGGACTGCCCGATTCTTTCATCAAAGTTAAAGTAAACGGCAAGAAGATACAAATAGACACGCCAGTGGCAGAACACACAGCCGGCGTACAACTGATCTTTAAGTGCCTGACCGAAGGCGAGACTGCGGTATTGAATTCACTTGGCGAAATCGATGCCGTAGGCCACCGTATGGTACATGGCGGCGAGAAGTTCAACAAGAGCGTACTGCTCGACGACGAGGTGATGAGGATTTTCGCCTCATGCAACGACCTCGCACCACTTCATAATCCAGCCAACATAAAAGGAGTGAATGCAGTAAAAACATGTCTGCCAAACGTTCCACAAGTAGGAGTATTCGACACTGCATTCCATCAAACCATGCCCGACTATGCCTACATGTATGCCCTGCCCTATGAACTATATACAAAGTACGGAGTGCGTCGATATGGTTTCCACGGCACCAGCCACCGGTACGTGAGCCAACGTGTGTGCCAGTTCCTCGGTGTAGAGCCGGAAGGGAAGCGCATCATCACATGCCATATAGGCAACGGAGCCAGCATCGCAGCAGTGAAAGACGGCAAATGCATCGACACATCAATGGGTCTCACCCCGCTCGAAGGACTCATAATGGGCACACGCTCGGGCGACATCGATGCAGGAGCAGTCACATTCCTCATGGACAAATTAGGACTCGACACCACAGGCATAAGCAACCTGCTAAACAAGAAATCGGGCTTAGCCGGTGTAAGTGGCGGCTCGAGCGACTTCCGCGACATACTTGCAGCCATCGCCGACGGCAACGACCACGCACGACTGGCAAAAGAGATGTACACCTACCGCATAAAGAAATACATAGGTCAGTATGCTGCCGCTATGGGC
The DNA here is from genome assembly GCA_937915745.1 of uncultured Prevotellaceae bacterium. Lineage (GTDB taxonomy): Bacteria > Bacteroidota > Bacteroidia > Bacteroidales > Bacteroidaceae > Colivivens. Next base: position 6,691 of record CALGGJ010000029.1, read on the forward strand.
GGTGTGGACATCCTGCTGTTCACAGGCGGTGCAGGCGAAAACCAATGGGAAGTGCGCGAAGGCGCCACAAACGGACTCGAATTCCTCGGCATCAAGATAGATGTGGCAAAAAACCACTCTGTACGCGCAACCGAGGATATCATCAGTACCCCAGACAGCAGAGTTACTGTTTGCGTCATCCCTACAGATGAAGAACTCATGATTGCAACCGATACGCTCAGCATCGTGAGTGGAGAATAAGATTAACTTAAAATCATCAAAACGCTAATGACCGATTTGGGTTGAAATCATCAAAACGCTGATGACCGACTTTAGGTCAAATCCCGGAAACGAGGTCCATACACGCCTCGCCTCCGGGATTTTCCGTATAGTTATGTGTTGCTTGTGTACTTAGTATTCTATGTATGGTTTGAGACAGTCGATTTCGTCGGCATCGAATATGCCCGATGCCTGCAGTGCATTGATATCGGCAAAGGGTCCGTAGAGTCTGATGCGGTTACTAATGGCTCTGGCCTTATCGTAGCCTATGTATGGAAATTTCGATAATTGAACGAACGGGGCTTTATTGATGTTGATATGTGTGATGGCCGTATCAGATATTTCGAACCATTCGAGCATATCGTCAGACACATAATCGACCTCGAGCAGTTGTTCCACATGGTGAAAACCGCCAAGCCGCTGGCGTCGGTCAACAATCCAACGAGCTATATTCCGGCCTATCCCGGGTATTTTCATCAGGAGGGTGGTGTCGGCTGTGTTTGGGTCAACCTTCGTCGGGTTTATGAATTTCGTTGGGTAAAGGCTACGAATGGAGTCGGTGTGAGTTTTGCGTGTGTAGCTTGCAGCTGAATTGTTATGGGAATATGACGTGCTGTTTCGCTTGCCGATGGGATATTTCACTCGCCGGTTGCGATACTTGTCGGCAATACTGATGAGTGGTAGCAGGCGGTCGATATCATCGTCTGACAGTGAATTGAGGTGTGTTATGTCAAGTGGTTGTTCAAATACAAAACCGGAGGCTCTATAGTTCAGGAAAGCACGTACCTGATATCGTGTGAGTCCCAGTTTGACGAGTGTGATGGAATCGACTGTATTTGGGTCGAAATGCTCTGCTGGTTGTTGCAGATTGAGTGATGCAGCATGGGATGTGGCGTCATGCTGCGTGCTGTCGCTCACGGGTTGGGTCGGGTGCTTGTCATGTTCGTTTTGGGGCAAGAGGCACAGTACGACGACTATTCCGATGGCTAATATTGCCAAAAGGATGAAAGCCCGACGGTCGGATTTTGAGAAGTAGAACATATAGTTATCTGCTCATTGGCTAACGGTTTGTCTGTTACTTGGCTAACGGTTTGTCTGTTCTTCGGATAGAGTGTTTTTGTCTTCACCCTCTTTCACCATCTCCACCACTTTTTCTGCAAGGTTCATAAACGCCAAGCCCTCGGTCGATGCAGGTTGGAGTACAGGGGGGTGTCCGCTGTCGCCCGAATCGCATATAGACTGTATGAGGGGTATCTGTGCGAGCAGGGGCACTCCCATTTCCTGGGCCAGGCGCCGGCATCCTTCGCGTCCGAATATGTAGTAGCGGTTATATGGCAGTTCGGCAGGAGTGAACCATGCCATGTTTTCCACGAGTCCGAGTATCGGCACCTGTACTTTTTCATTCTGATACATGTTGATGCCCTTGCGAGCGTCGGCCAGCGCCACTTGCTGTGGCGTGCTGACTATTACCGCACCGGTAATGTCGAGCAGCTGGATGAGCGACAGGTGTATGTCGCTGGTGCCAGGCGGAGTGTCGAGAATGAAGTAATCGAGCTCGCCCCACGTAGCCTCGGTGATGAGTTGCCTGAGGGCATTGCAGGCCATGGCACCACGCCACAGCGTGGCTTGCTCGGGCGAGACGAAGAAGCCGATAGAAAGGAGTTTGACTCCGTATTGCTCGATTGGTACAATCATGTCGCGCCCATCGACGCTCTCGGCATAGGGTCGTGCCTCTTCCACCTTGAACATCTTTGGTGCTGACGGACCGAAGATGTCGGCATCGAGCAGACCTACTTTATAACCCATGCGTGCCAAGGCTATAGCAAGGTTGACTGCCACGGTCGATTTGCCTACGCCTCCCTTGCCCGACGACACGGCGATGATATGTTTCACTCCGGGCAGCACAGGCGGTTCCTCGGCTCCGGTGGCAGCAGGCTGTGCGGTCTTGGTGTTGATGGTCACTTCGATGTCGGGGCTTACGAACGTATGAATGGCTGTTTCTGCTGCCTTCACCACCGACTTCATGAACGGGTCGGGATTCTTCGGGAAAACGATTGAGAACGACACCTTCATGCCGTCAATGCGGAGATCGTCCTCCAACATGCCTGCATCGACAAGGTTCTGTCCGCCCGCAGGATAGCGCACTGTCTGCAGTGCATCGGTTATGAGTTTTGGATAGAGAGTCATCTGTTTGTTGGTGATTGGTAGATTATGTCTATTTGTTTCATAAGTTGCATTGTTTCAGTGATGGAATATACCATTTCCTCGTAGTGGCGTATTCCTCAAAGTTGAGAGCTTCCCCTTTCAATCTTTCAACCATTTCTGAAGTGGTTGGTAGCCTCCGATATAAATAAGATGTAAATCGGCGAGCACCACAGTTAATCCTTGCACCATCGTTTATGATAAGCACTTATGTTTTTATTACTTCCTCGTCTTCACGGTGGTTGTCACCTCGTGGTCGTAGGAGCGGTATTCATCGATTGGTATTTCCACATCCGGCTCCGTCAGCACCCCCTCGTGCGGCAGTTTGAAGCGCAGGTACTTGATTGAAAGTCCTCGGTCGAGCCACATGCGTTCGTAGTACGTCTGTATTTCCACCAACTCATCTGCTTCGGCAGCAAGATAAGAATGGTACAGGTCATCCGTCTGCTCCACTATGGGCAGTTGGTTATGCTGTGCCATGAGGCGCGTATAAGTGGCCATGAACTGCGAGTCGGTCTTCAGGTTTATGAATCCGCCGTCGGTAAGGAATCGCCTGTAACGCTCCATGAAGTATGTTGACGTGAGGCGTTTCCTGGGTTTCTTCATCTGCGGGTCGCTGAATGTGAGCCATAACTCAGCCACTTCGTCGGGTGCAAACATCTCGTCGATGAACTCAATATGTGTGCGCAGGAACGCCACGTTGGTCAACCCCTCGGCCAAAGCCTGCTGCGCGCCGTGCCACATACGCGCACCCTTTATGTCGATTCCGATGAAGTTCTTCTCTGGAAACCGGCGTGCCAACCCAACGGTGTATTCACCGCGTCCACAGCCAAGTTCAAGCACAAGAGGGGCGGAGCGCTTGAAGAACCGGTCGTTCCAGAAACCACGCAACGAAAAACCCTCACTGCGCAACATCCAGTAAGGACATTCTACAACCAGAGGGTTGGATGCCATGTCGGCAAACTTCGCTAACTTCCCCTTTCCCATCCTTTTGTCTCTTTTTATGATTTACCTGCCTTGAGGTACTGCAAAGTTAATAAAAAGTTGAGAGTCGGGGTACTTCACGAATGTAAAATGTGAGAAAAACAGCGGCAGATATGTCTCCTGAACCGTGTTTTTATACTTTTTCTGCACGTATATTACAAAACAGCAATGTGGTGATACCCTGACAGAGCATCACCACATTGTGTGGTATCAGATATTATTCCGCAACGTGGCGGTCAGTACTCTTCCTCATCCCACAGGAAATCCTCCTTCGACGGGTAGTCAGGCCAAATTTCCTCTATCGACTCATAGACATCGCCCTCATCTTCTATCTCCTGCAGATTCTCGAGCAACTCGAGTGGTGCACCCGAACGGGTGGCATAATCGATGAGTTCTTCCTTGGTTGCAGGCCATGGTGCATCTTCAAGCTTCACGGCCAATTCGAGTGTCCAATACATTACGTCGGTCTCCTTTCGTGTTAGTCGGGTTTATTGTAAAAACTCGGGGGCGAGGATTAGCGGCTCTGTACCCCCATTACTAAAAAAGTGTGCAAAGATACAAAAGAAATTACAACCGACAATAAATAATTGACAATTATTTGATGTTTTGCCATAAAATTTCGGGCTGGCCCGCTATAATATTCAGTTTTCTGGCTAATACGAAGAGAAAATCTGACAAGCGGTTGATATAAGTGATGGCAAGTATATCGACTTCCGACTCGCGGCTGAGTGCCACGATACGTCGCTCGGCACGTCGGCACACAGTGCGGCACACATGACACTGGGCGGCCGCCATACTGCCGCCAGGCAGTACAAAAGCCCTGAGCTGCGGCAAAGAGGCATCCAAGGTATCTATCTGCTGTTCAAGCATGGAAACCATATCGGGGGTGACTATGCTTGCAGGTCTCACCGCAGTAGTAGATGTATCGGTGGCAAGATACGACCCTATGACAAATAGGTGATGCTGAACACAGAGCAACTGGTGTATGATGTCTGAGGGCTGAGGACCGGTGTCTGAGGGCAGTGGGGAGATTTGCGCAATCATTGCAGCCAGGAGGCCGAGATGAGAGTTGAGTTCGTCGATGGAACCATATGACTCAAGTCTTAAACTGTCTTTGTCAACACGCCGACCACCGACAAGGCTGGTCTGACCGTGGTCGCCGGTGCGTGTATATACATTGCTTTTACTCATATATTTATATCTTATAGTCTTGTTTGCTCAATCCTGGTTTATAGAATGCCACACCATAACGGTGGCGTATGTCGAAGGTCGCAGTGGCTGAGGGGTCAGCCACTATGGCATCCCAGCACTGACAACCATCATGGCTTATATCGGCCACCACCGTTACACGCTCCGCATCACATCCGGAGCCGCTGCCTGCATCGCAGCCGCGACGGATGTACTCGAGGGTGGAGTCGTCAAAATGTCCGATGAGCGTGAGGTGCATGGGCGACACATAGTGTGCCAGGCGGAAAAATAACTCATCGGTCCTGCGCTCGCTGCGTGAGCGATGTGGAAACTGCAATCGCAAATCGTCAAACACATAATAAGGGAGTTGCTCAAACAACACATCGCGTACAAGCGAATAGGCCCAGGGCGACTGAATGCCGAAACCACGGCGAGAGAGCAGACGCATCATGGCGCAGCCCTCCTTGCCGATAAGAGTCGGCGTATCACCCGCTCGTCGTGGAGCAACTGGCTCATCAGCTCGTCGGCAGATGCAAATGGTTGCTCATCACGAATGTGATGGAACAATGCCGCACTGATGGTAGTGTCATAGAGCGAGTGGTCGAAGTCGAACAGGTGTGCCTCGACCGTGCGGACAGAATTTGTGTAAGTGGGGTTCATCCCTACGTTGAGCATGGCATCGAAAGTGCCCCACTCGGTTTCAACCCGTGCAGAATAAACGCCATCGCGCGGCAAGAGCTTCAGGGGCGACACCTGCATGTTGGCCGTCGGGTAGCCCAATGTGCGTCCGCGGTGGAAGCCTTCGACCACACGGCCTCTCAAACAGAATGGATGTCCCAACAAACGGGTAGCCTCGGACACATCGCCCTCGTCTGCAAGCAGATGGCGTATGCGCGACGAACTGACTGGCTGTCCATCGGCCTTGAAAGCATCGGCACGCACCACATCAATCCCCAATTCACGGCCGTAGCACACATAGTCGTCGAAGCTTTCGGCACGGTCGCGGCCGAAACGGTGGTCGTAGCCTATGACCAAAGTGCTCACACCAATCTGTTGCAGCAAGACGTGCTGCATAAAATCGCGAGCTGACATCTGCGAAATCTCTGTTGTGAAATCGATGGTGTATATCTTCATTATGCCCAGCTCATGCAGCAGCCGCGACTTTTCGTCATCGATAGTAAGCAAAGGCACCGATTGCCCTGATATCACAGTGCGAGGGTGGCTTCGAAACGTGACAACCACCGGCATACCATGCCGGCGACGAGCCTCGTCAATGACTTGTGAGATAAGATGGCGGTGTCCGCCATGAACTCCATCGAAAAAACCTATGGTCGCTATCTTGTTTTCCTGAGACACGTTAATATAAATTACTCCAAATACAGCGCAAAGGTAAGAAAAAAATGGAGAAACGGAGAAATGAAAAACGAAAAACTTATATACTGAGCGAAAAATGAGAATTGAAGATTGAAGATAGAGGCTGTTGGTACACCATTGAAGGATTGGGACATCAACATCTATCGTGGTGTGCTTACAGGATGCAATGAAGCACTCATAATCGATTCACAAGAAACGTGATGAAATACTGAATAACTGTCAAACCGAAGATGAACGTAAAAGAACAGCTGAATTAATCCCAAATCGGTCATTAGCGTTTAGATTATTTTAAGTTTATTTTCGAGCAGGTGTTTTGCGGCATTGAAGGAGTAATGGGGGTCCCCAAAAACACACGGATTGTCACGA
>CALGGJ010000030.1 GCA_937915745.1 uncultured Prevotellaceae bacterium
GAGACCAAGCTTGCTTGGGCTATGCCGAGGCAAAGAAAAGGTCGGATGAAATCCAGAGTTTTCAAAGCGCGAAACAGTCTAATGACCGATTTGGGTTAAATAATTAATTGTTACCCGTTAACTGGCGCTTCGACTGGCTCAGCAACCGTTCAAGGGTTTGATTTCTTTTCATTCATCTCCAGCAGCAGTTCGTCGTCCAGATCATACTCGCTGATAAAGGCCGGCTTACCCCTGCGGGTGAAACGTGCCGCATAGCGAACCGCCTGGTCGTGCAGGGTTGTCAGATAGAACCCTCGGCCAAAATCCAGATTCGGTCGCGAATGCTCCACGTCGGGGTGCTCCACGGCCACTGTTGATGCGTGATAAAGTTTCATGCCAATGCTCCTTTCTCTCGAAGAGCCTCTGTCAGGTCTTCCACAATATAGTCCTTACCAAAAGTATGCAGCACATCATAGCACGGAACAATATAGCCCGTCAGCAGACCCGTAGAGCGCAATGTAGCATACACCCGTGATGCGCTCCAATGGAGTGCATCTGCCAGACTGCCAACGCAGAACGTGATAAAATCCAAATGTTCTAACTTCATTCTTTTAATGTCTTTTGCTAAATTAACAATTCTATCTCAAGGACAGGGGACGGGTCAGTGTCACACAGATACCACAGATTTCTCAGATATCACAGATATTCCCTCGCGCTTCGCGCTCGTGCCGCCTGCGGCTCGGCCTTACCGTGAGGGTTACCCCTTGTCCATCTTGGCAGGTATGATGCGTACCTCACAGCTTCGCATAGTCGTGACGCACTTGCTCGATGAGCTCGTCAAAGTACTCGTCCACCGACATCGTCGTTGCCTATACTATGTTCTCATTGCAAAATTACAATTATCTTTTCACATAGCGGAAGAAATCTTCAAAAAAGTGCTTTTTCCCAATGATTCCTTGACAGGTTTCTCGCGAAACGATCCTGATTCTATAATTTCCTGACTACATACCTGAACGTCCTATCGTGAGGCGGGGAGGCCTGGATTCATAGCATACCAGGGGCTTAACCCAAGACAGCGACTTACCGGCTTAACTGCTTCATGTAGCATCCACATTGCAGGATGGTGTCAAATGTGTTTGTGTCGTGCCACAGGCAGTCGTTCAGCTGTTTTATCTGTAATTTACCTGCATCCATATACAGCCGGTTGACATGGGTTATCTCGAGCTTTCCCCGATTTGAAGGTTCTATCATCTGTACTGCATTTACTACATTGCTTGGATAGATATAGAGTCCTGTGATGGAATAGTAGTTATATTCATCTGACTGACCGACTATCGCCTGATACTTCCCCTCCTGGTCGAGCACGACCTTTCCATATTGTTCGGGGTCGTTGTCGCGTTTTACAAATATCGTAGCATGTCCGCTCTTGCCGGCTGCCTTGCCTGCCTTCGTAATCAGTGTCGGAAGACTGTCGCCGGTAATGATGGTGTCGCCGGTAATAAGGCAGACGGCATCGTCGCCAATGAATGCCTGCCCTATGGTTATGGCCTCGGCAATGCCTCTTGCCTCGTCTTGGATGGCATAACACAGTCTGACACCCAGTCGTGAACCGTCGCCGAGGGATTGCCGGAACAGGGGCTGATGTCTGGTGGTGGTAATTATCAGGATATCATCTATCCCTGCCGCGGCAAGGGTGTGGACAGGATAGTATATCATTGGACGGTCGTAGATGGGCAGCAACTGCTTCGGTATCCCTGATGTAACGGGATATAACCTATGACCGCTGTCACCTGCTAAAATTATACCTTTCATATTCGGGGGAGAGAGGGGTAAATCTATCGTTGTAACTGAGGTTTTCGTTCACACATGGTCGTCATCGAGGCGTTTGAAGTAGGCGGTGGGGATGTAGGCTGAGCCGAAGGAGCCGAGACAGGGGACCTGGAAGTAGAGGCGTTGCCTGCCCTGACGCTGGCGATAGGGAGGGGGTACGATGACGGGAGCGTTGGTGAGCTGTACCCACATGTGGTTCTTGCCCTTGGGCTTGCGCATGACCCTGCCTATGAGCCCCTTGAACTGGCCCTCGACAACCTCTACTTCTTCGCCTATATCGAAGTCGTCGATGCCGACGGGGATGACGTTGTCTTGCGGGAGCGTGGCAAGGATGAAGTTGTTCATCTTGGTGAGGGGGACGGTGAGGGGCGGGTTCCTGGTATCGTCGGGACCGGTCTGCACACAGTGGTCGTAGTAGATGGAGAGGAGCGTATTGAGGTGACGGATATGGGTCTTGTCGGAGTCGGTGCGGGCTTCGTAGGCCCGGTCGGTGGCTTGCGGACCGCGCGTGAAGAGGCGGGCCTGATAGTCGGTGACGTAGGCCAGGACGAAGTAGGGCATCATATTCCTGATGAGTGGCTTGATTCCTGCCGGTGTGCGCTGATAGATGGTGTGACGGGGTTGATAGCACTCGACGGCAAGGGCCTGTAATGCCGTGTAGGCCTTGTCGGAACGACCATAACTGGCTCGGAAGACATGCCAGTTGTAACCGGCCTTTGGGGTATAGACATTCTCTACCGACACCCCGATTTGTGCATCGTCGCACCCGCCGAGGATGGTACTGGGGGTAAGCCCAGAATCAACAGTTTCTACCGTGTCGTTGGTGGATGGGGTATCCATATCGGTATCACTCTATATGTCTGCCTGGTTGGTGGCAAGGGTGACATAAAAAAAAGCGTGGAAACGTCTGTTGTCCGTTCCACTCTTCGAGGCCCTAGCACTGCCCATTTCTGTCAAACAGACAACGTCAGAGCCCACGCCGATATGAATATGTTATCCCCATGTAAAGACAAGGCAATGAGGGCCTTATCCCACAGAAGAGGATGTTTATAATCACATCCCGAGGGCATCTACCGTTGCTATGTTCAAGACAGAAATCTGGTATCTTGCTAGGATCGAAGAGTCTTAAACAAGCGTTAGTAAACGCCTTCCCTATGTATGATTCCCGCAGGTAAGCTACCCACCCTCCTCAGGGGTTTGATACCCTTCGGCGTCGGCGTGCGCTCGCACCTCATGGTGCATGTACAGACTCGTCTGCTATTGCATCTGACTAGGTGAATACGAGAATCTGAGTGCAAAGGTAGCAAAAATTTATTATATTGTCTGTATGATGCAGATAATTTTTTGACATATAGGGTAAAAAATGTTAAATTCAAATCGACCATTAGACTTTTTCGTGGTTTTATAACTCTCCTTTTTGGCATCTTCTTCACGGCCTTTCAGCCACGACTGCGTCGTGACAATCCGTATTTTTTTGGGGCAGTAGTGACAATCCGTATTTTTTTTGGCCCCCCATTACTCCTTCAATGCCGCAAAAAACCTGTTCGAAAAATAAACTTAAAATCATCTAAACGCTAATGACCGATTTGGGATGAATAGTGAAGAACAAAATAATGAAAAAACTCTCACACCACATATCTCATATGATTAATCCGGTAAAACGCCGGCCTCGGGGGTGTGTCGGGACTGGATAGACTGTCGCCATCATCGCCCTGTGGCGGACTGGGGGAGTACGTGCGCAGTCGCGGACTTGTGAGTGCGCAGTCACGGACTTGTGAGTGCGCAGTCATGGACTTGTGAGGGCGCAGTCATGACATAAGTTGAAGGATGACTGCTGTGACGATGTGGTCGCGAGGCTCTTCGTCGGCAAGGTTGTTTGCATAGGTTTGTTGTATAGAACAACTTTTCATCTGTATAGAACAACGTTTCATCTGTATAGAACAACTTTTCATCTGTATAGAACAACGTTTCGCTGAAGTCATACCGACGGAGGTGTGAAATACCGTAGGAGCGTATCTGCATGTGAAACCATTTTTAAGTTACATATTGGATACACTCCTTCGCTTCGCTCCGTCGGTATGACGGGCGGAGTGTTGCTGCAGTAAAAAAACAAGTATATGAGTTAGAGGTTAGAGGCGATCGGATAGGACCTGCTACTTTATCAAGACCTTCCTTCCGTTATGAACATAGATACCTGGATTAAGCTGGTCGGAGCTGGCATGGCGATTGCCAAGCAAATCGTATAATGTGCCCGGAGCAACATCGTAGCCATTGCACGATTGTTCAACGTCCTCAATACCTGTCTCCTCACGGTTTATCATGAAGATATATGTGTTCATGCTGCGTGCAGGCATCGGTACGGTGACGATTTTAGTTGGTTCAGCCAAGTCGATGGACGACTCCTGGCACAGGTTTTCCGCCTCGTTGCCGGTCGATAGCATGTGCGTACAGCTCTTCACGTCGTAGGGTAGTCTCAGCACGAGGTCGTAGGCGGTACCGATGGTGTCGATTGCCATTACGATGAGCGAATCGCCCTTGATGTATGCCGAATACTCCTGTGCGGCTCCCGAGCCTGATGTCATGTCGCGCGATGTGGTCAGTCGGGTGGAGCCTGTGACATGTTTTGCGAAGTGGGACATGACGTATGCTCGTGGCAGCAGCGTGTTCTTCTTGTTCTCAGTGCCGTATTTTGACTCACCTGTACCTATGAAGGCCCAGTGTGCCCGCATGTACCAATAGATATATCCTGTGCATCCGGCCATCATACACTCGTTGAGTTCCTCGGCAAAGATGAGGTTCTCGTGCCAGTTGGGCAGGCGGTCGATATTGTCGGTCACCGAGTGTTCGGTCATCCACACCTCCTTGCCATACTGTGCAGGCAGGACGGCCGACTGTTTCATGTAGTCGAGCGGTGCATGCCCGTAGAGGTGACCCGCCACGATGTCTATCTGCTCGCGGCATGTTGCGTCTCTCATGAGCGGGTCGGTGTAGTTGGGTGTGAACCCCAGGCTTTCGCCGCTGATGAGCCGCACTCCGGGATATGTCTCCCTGTCGAGCATGTATGCATAGTTCTTCACGAGGTTCACGAGGTCTTGAGGGTCGTACAGACATCCTGAATAGTCCACCCACCAGTCGGGCTCGTTTTGTATTGATACGGCATCTACCACCACTCCCTTGGATTTCATGTATTTCAAATACGAGTTGAGCCATGGGAAGAACTTGTCGTAGCAGTCTTCGCGCAGTTTGCCTCGCTGGTTGCCCTGACTGTCGGATTTTCCACCCTGAGCCGTACCGTTGGTCTTGTAAGCACCTGGTGGCGACCATGGTGTGCCGAAGACGATGCCTCCGCGTAGTTTCACTATCTTTGCCGACGGCACACAGCCTTGCCAGTTGTAGTTGCTCCAGCTCGCGTTGTCATCGCCGTTGAAGCTCGGGGATATCTCCATGCGCATTATGTTCAACCCTATTTTCGATGTAGGGCCGTAGAGTAACCTTACAGGAGCTGTATCGGTGCCGTACGGACACATAGCCCCATCGCAACAGGCTGCTCCAAATCCTGTGATGGTCTGCCTCTCGGCTTTGTTGACGGTCAGGACGAGTTTTGCTGCATGAGCGGATGCAGCTGTGAGCAGTACGATAATAGAAATGATGATCTTCTTCATTGTAGTACACTTTTTTATGCAGGGTATAACTTGGTTATTTTCTGAATTGTCTGTTAACGGTTGGCGTATAGACTTGAATCTGCGGCAGCTACCTTGCTGCGACCCACGAATCCTGTGGCAAAGATACGAAATATTTTACAAATCAGCAACATATTATCAAAAAAACTGTACGGATGTAATAATCTCAAATCGGTCATTAGACTGTTTCGTACTTTCATAACGTTCTGTTATAAAAAAACCTGCTGCCCATCCGGCAACCCTCCGCCTGTCATACCGACGGAGCGGAGCGCAGGAGTGTATC
>CALGGJ010000031.1 GCA_937915745.1 uncultured Prevotellaceae bacterium
TTGTTATTTTAAGGGCCAAATAAATACGCTTTATTGCTTTTATGTTCTAAAGTGCAAAGAGATCGAGAGCCGGTGCACCTTGCGGTACACCGACTCTCATAAGGTGTAATCAATATGAAAATTTAGGCTTGTTCCGTAATCAGGTTCCTGATCTCTTCTTACGTGCAGCCTTCTTGGCAAGAAGCCTTCTAAATAAAGGTTCGCAGTTATAAAGCTGCTCATCTCTCGCCCACTTGGGCATTTCGCCTGTTCTGTGCTGACCGAAAAGATCAAAAACCATTCCGTTAACGATCATTGAATTCATAATCTCCCTCACTTTCTCGCCTGACAGCGAATGCAAACAAGATATGAATACCGGTATTGTCTCTGCAGAATCTGTTTCCGCTTCGCGGACACTTTCTGTATACTTATAGTACCACAGGCGTACACTAAATGCAAGTGTCTTTCGTAAAAAAACATCAAAAAACTTTGTTTTGGCAAAAAACCACCTAATTTTAGCCCATTATTCGCATTAATTGAAAAAAAAATGTCAAAGTAACGAAAATGTCAGAAATTTAATGTATTTTTGCATAATAATTGGTTTTTGCCCGTCAAACAAGCATTGACGGACGTAAAAAATATTGACTAAAACAAAACATATATTTATGTCTGAAATAACAATAAAGCCTATAAGTTCGAGGAGAGACATCCACAAGTTCGTAAAATTCCACAACGACCTGTATGCAGATTGCAAATATGCAATTCCTGAACTTTACTTCGACCTGCAATGCACACTGTCGAAAAAAAATGCAGCCATGGACTTTTGCCAGACACAAATTTTCCTTGCATATCGCGACGGAAAGATTGTTGGAAGGGTTGTGGCTATAATCAACGAAAAGGCAAATGAGACCTGGAAGCGAAAGTGCGTGAGATTTGGATGGATTGACTTCATCGACGACGACGAGGTTAGCAAGGCTCTTCTCGACACTGTTGAACAGTGGGGTAAGGAACGTGGAATGGAAGAAATCCACGGACCTCTCGGGTTTACCGACATGGACCCAGAGGGTATGCTCTACGAGGGACACGAGGAACTTGGCACGATGGTAACCATATACAACTATCATTACTACAACGACCACATGGTGAGACATGGGTTCGAGAAAGACGAAGACTGGATTGAATATCGCCTTGAAATACCTCGGGCAACCGGTGTGCCAGACCGGCTGATGAAAGTAGCCAACCTCGTAGAACAGAGATACGGCGTGAAGATTCACAAGTTCAAGACTTCACGCGCTATCATGAAAGCATTCGGCAGAGACATATTCAAGGTAATCAACGCGGCATTCAAGCCCCTGTTTGGCTATTCCGAGCTGACAGACCACCAGATTGACCAATACGTGAAGATGTATCTCGACATTGTAGATCCAAAGCTCGTTTCTACAATAACCGACAAGGATGACTACCTCATAGCGGTAGGAATATGCATACCTTCACTTTCCGAGGCTCTTCTGAAGTGCAAGGGCAAGCTTTTCCCTCTTGGTTGGTACCACATACTCAAGGCACTGAAATGGAAACATTCCAAGCACCTTGAGATGTTGCTCATCGCAGTAAGGCCAGAATGGCAGGGAAAGGGTGTGAATGCACTATTCTTCAAGGACTTGCTACCATTCTTCATCAGCGAAGGCTACGAATGGTGTGAGACGAGCGTAGAACTTGAGAAGAACTCAAAGGTACAGAGCCAATGGTCCTTCTTCGAGAACCGTATCCACAAGAGAAGAAGATGCTGGAAAAAGAAAATTTAAACAAAACAATACAATACAAACAAGATAACCGTCGGGTATAAAGCCCGGCACACATAATGGCAGAGACAAATAAGGACACAATGATTTTCGACGGTCAGCCTCAAGAGACCGTCAATTATACCGACGACAACATAGTAACCCTCGACGGCATAACCCACATACGCACCCGTCCGGGTATGTATATCGGTCGTCTTGGCGATGGAACCCATGCCGAGGATGGCATCTACGTCCTCCTCAAGGAAATCATCGACAATTCAATCGACGAATTCAAGATGAATGCAGGGCGCCGCATCGAAATCAATATCGAAGACGGCCTCTCGGTCAGTGTGCGCGACTTCGGGCGCGGCATTCCACAAGGCAAGATGATTGAAGCCGTAAGTATGCTCAACACCGGAGGTAAATACGACTCGAAGGCATTTCAGAAAAGTGTAGGACTGAATGGTGTCGGTACAAAAGCCGTCAATGCACTGAGCAGCCTGTTTGAGGTGCGCAGCTACCGCGAGGGAAAAGTGCGCACTGCACGTTTCGAACAAGGCATCTTGAAAAGCGACAAGACCGAAGACTCGGCTGAGGAGACCGGAACATACATTTACTTCCGTCCCGACAACACACTCTTCAACGGATATAAATATCAGACCGAGTTTGTCGAGACCATGCTGAGAAACTACACATATCTCAATACCGGCCTCGATATTTACTACAACAGCAGACGAATCACCAGCCGCAACGGACTAAAAGACCTCCTGATTGACACGATGGATACAACACCGCTCTACGACATAATCCATCTGAAAGGCAACGATATAGAAATTGCCTTCACACACACCAACCAGCAGTATGGCGAAGAATACCACTCGTTTGTGAACGGACAACACACTATTCAAGGCGGAACACACCAGAGTGCATTCAAAGAACATATAGCACGCACAATCAAGGAATTCTTCAACAAAAACTACGAGTACGTAGATATACGCAACGGCATCGTAGCCGCTATAGCCATCAACATTCAGGAACCCCAGTTTGAGAGTCAGACCAAGATAAAACTCGGATCGCTCACCATGGAACCGGGCGGCGGAGTGAGTGTAAACAAATTTGTGGGCGACTTCATCAAGACCGAGGTTGACAACTACCTGCACAAGAACCTCGATGTGGCCGAAGTCATACAACAGAAGATAACCGACAGCGAGCGCGACCGCAAAGCCATTGCCGGTGTGACCAAGCTGGCACGCGAACGAGCAAAAAAAGCCAACCTGCACAACCGCAAACTGCGCGACTGCCGCATACACCTCAACGACATCAAGGGCGACCGAAAGGAAGACAGTTGCATATTTATAACCGAGGGCGACTCGGCAAGCGGAAGCATAACCAAGAGCCGCGACGTCGAGACACAAGCTGTCTTCTCACTGCGTGGCAAACCTCTCAACTCCTATGGTCTGACAAAAAAGGTAGTGTATGAAAACGAGGAGTTCAACCTACTGCAGGCCGCACTCAACATAGAAGAGGGAATCGACGGACTGCGCTACAACAAAGTCATCGTTGCAACCGATGCCGATGTTGACGGCATGCACATACGCCTGCTCATGATTACATTCTTCCTGCAATTCTTCCCCGAACTAATCAGAAAAGGGCATATATACATTCTGCAGACACCACTGTTCAGAGTACGAAACCGCAAGAAACGCATACGCAAGGCGGCACTCGAAGAGCTGACACAAGAACGCCCAGACGACAAGGGCGACTTTATCACACTTTATTGCTATTCGGATGAAGAACGCCTCAAAGCCATAGAGAAACTCAGCCCCGACCCCGAAATAACACGTTTCAAAGGATTGGGAGAAATATCGCCCGACGAGTTTCGCGGATTCATCGGCCCCGACATGCGCCTCGAACAGGTAACGATGAAGAAAACCGACAAGGTGCAGGAATTGCTCGAGTACTACATGGGTAAGAACACCATGGAACGACAAAACTTCATAATCAATAACCTCGTATTCGAGGAAGACAAACCAGAAGAAACCGAGACTATATGAGGAAGAAATTCACCGTTTTGTTTGCCGGGACATTCGATCCGTTCACCATTGGACATAAGGCAATAGCCGAGCAAGCACTGACGTTTGCCGACACGGTCTGTATAGGAGTGGGCGTAAATGCAGACAAACACACCATGTTCACTGTCGGACAGCGTATCGAATACATAAAACAGACGTTTGCAAACAACAATCGCGTGGTGGTTGAGTCTTACACCGGACTCACTGTCGATTACGCAAAGACAAGAAACATTTCATGCATTCTGAGAGGAGTACGCAGCCTCAGAGACTTTGAATACGAGCGACAGATGGCTGATATCAACCGCCAGCTCACAGGCATTGAGACCATAATGCTGTTTCCTCAGCCGCAATATGAAAATATCAGTTCAACGATGGTGCGCGAACTTATCGCTTTGGGGGCCGACGTATCGCAGTTCCTGCCTGTCGGATTAGACGCCATGTACGTGTAGCACCGCTATTGATGTATAAATATTCTTCCTCGAATAAACTCTGTATCACATGAAAAATAATAAAGTCTGTTACGTCATTATCTTGCTGTCGGCACTTTTAACGAGCCACCCCGTTTCAGCTCAAGACAACATCATAGGCAGCCCGTTGCATAAACTCATATTGGCTCAGTCGGCCATCACACAACTGTATGTTGAAGATGTAAACGACTCGGTAGTAGTTGAAAATGCCATCAAGGGAATGCTCGAAAAGCTCGACCCACACTCATCCTACACACCGGCCAAGGAAGTAAAAGCACTGACCGAGCCGCTTGAAGGCAATTTCGAGGGCATCGGCATTCAGTACAACATACTCGACGACACCCTCATCGTAGTACAACCTGTGAGCGGCGGTCCGTCAGAGAAGGTGGGCATACAGGCCGGCGATCGTGTCATCACCGTTAACGACAGCATCATTGCGGGCAAACACCTTTCCACCGACGACGTGAAACACCTGTTGCGTGGCCCAAAGGGGTCGCAAGTGAAGCTCGGAGTGATGCGCCACGGAGTCAAAGGCATTCATGAGTTCACCGTCACTCGCGACAAGATACCTGTTTTCTCCATCGATGCCAAATATATGGTTGATGCAACAGTGGGCTATATACGCATCAACAACTTCGGAGCCACCACACATGCCGAGTTCGTGAATGCCGTGAAAGAATTGCAGTCCCAAGGTATGCACGACCTCATCGTTGACCTCCAGAGCAACGGTGGCGGATATCTGCAGGCAGCTGTGGAGATAGCCAACGAATTTCTTGACCGTGGCGACATGATTGTTTTTACAGAGGGGCGGGCCGCACCACGACGCGAGTATCGTGCCAATGGTGAGGGTATCCTGCGCCAAGGCAAACTCATAGTCCTTACCGACAGCTATACCGCTTCGGCTTCAGAGATTGTGGCTGGTGCCGTCCAGGACAACGACCGCGGCATCATCATCGGTCGCCGCACATTCGGTAAAGGCCTTGTGCAGCGACCTGTCGAGCTGCCCGACGGAGCACTCATTCGCCTCACTACAGCACACTACTACAGTCCCTCGGGCCGATGCATACAGCGTCCTTACGAGAAAGGCAACCGCCAACAATACGACCGCGAGATGCTGACACGTCTCAACAGCGGCGAACTCACCAACCCCGACAGCATTCATTTTGCTGATTCGCTAAGATACATCACACTGAAGAACCACCGCACCGTATATGGCGGCGGCGGCATCATGCCCGATGTGTATGTACCACTCGACACCACTGCCATCACTCCGCTATACCGCGAACTGCTGGCCAAGAGCTGTGTGACACAGACTTGCATCAAATACGTAGAGAAGAACCGCACGTCTATACTCAAGCAGTATAAGACCTTCGACGCTTTCCGCAACGACTACAGCATTGGGCAGGATGTAATCACCCTTTTACTGCAACATGCCGACAAGTCAAAAGTTGAGTACAACGACTCCACCCTGGCCGCAGCGCGACCAATGCTCGACATACAGCTCAAGGCACTCATTGCCCGCGACCTGTGGGACATGAGCCAATATTATCAAATCAGTAACATCAACAATGCCATCTACGAGCAGGCTGCCCGCACCATAAAAGAAAAAGACTATTATGATAAGCTTTCAAAGTGACGGCATCGAAATGCCAACCATCGACTCCCCAAAGCTCATACGATGGATACATGCAGTGGCAAGCCACTATGGTCGTCGTGTGGGCGATATAGCATATATATTCACCGACGACTCACGAATGCTCGAGGTGAACCGTCAGTATCTTCAACACGACTACTACACCGACATCATCACTTTCGACTATTCGCTCGGAACAACCATCGGCGCCGACATCTTCATCAGCCTCGACACCGTGGCATCCAACGCAGAACTCATTGGTGCCAGTTACACCGACGAACTCAATCGTGTCATCATCCACGGCATACTCCACCTCTGCGGCATCAACGACAAGGGGCCGGGCGAGCGTGTCATCATGGAAGCCGCCGAAAACCAGGCACTGGCAAATCTTGTCGCAATGTCATAAACCCAAATCGGTCATTAGCGTTTTGATGATTTTAAGTTTATTTTTAAGCAGGTT
>CALGGJ010000032.1 GCA_937915745.1 uncultured Prevotellaceae bacterium
TTGCACCGAGGACGAAGCCAAGAAGGCAAGTTTACGTCGGCAAAAAGGTTGTCAAATAAGTCAGTTCACCAAGCAAAAACTGTAAAGTGGCTTAGGTGAAAGAAGTAAAGAATGTAAAGGTGGTTAGTTCACCGAACAAAGAGTGTAAACAATTATAGTTAATCGCCTTCAAATGTGACAACGATTTTCAGAGATAGTCACAAGGTGCAGGGCTGACACTCGCATACAGGTTCTGAGAGTTATGCACTCAGCACATAAAACTTTTATTTTGCAATATCAATAATATTTTGTATCTTTGTCGGCGAATATATAACGACAAAGAGACTATGAAAACAAATATCATCGCTTTCGGCATGATGATGGTGGCGGTGCTGACTGCTGTAAATTGCAGGGCACAGATACTGTATGCCGATTTCTCCGACCCCGATGTGTGCGAGGGTAATGACGGCGACTACTGGCTGACTGCCAGCAGTTTCCAGTGTACACCAGGATTGCCTGTACTGCACAGCACCGACCTCGACCACTGGACTGTCGTCAATTATGCCCTGACTCGACTCATGCCCTACGAGCATTATGACACTCTGCATCACGGGTGTGGCGTGTGGGCACCGAGCATACGGCGGCATGGCAAAACATATTATATCTATTATGGCGACCCCGACTACGGTGTGTTCATGCTGAAAACAGATGATCCGGCAGGGCGATGGGAAGACCCCGTATTGGTGTTACCAGGCAAGGGGGTTATCGACACATGTCCGCTGTGGGACGACGACGGACATGTCTATCTGGTCAATGCGTGGGCCAACAGCCGGTGCGGATTCAACAGCATACTTACCATACGCGAACTTTCCGCCGACGGGACACATGCCATAGCAGAACCAGTGATGGTGTATGACGGACAGCCGGAGGGGAACCACACTATAGAAGGTCCAAAGCTGTATAAGAAAGACGGATACTACTATATACTGGCACCTGCCGGAGGTGTGGCAAACGGATGGCAGGTGGCTCTGCGAAGCAGTAATATATACGGCCCCTACGAGGCGAAGACTGTATATAACCAACCGGGCATTCATCAGGGCGGGTGGGTAAACGATGCCTTCATCTGCTTCCAGGAGACAGGAGCATACGGAAGAATACTGCACCGGCTTGATGTAGGGTGGAAAGACCGCTGGCCAGTGATGTCGAGACGCAAGACAGCAGAAGTGCAGAAATTGCAATGTATCGACAAATCGTTGCTGTATCAGTGGCATGCAAACTACCAAGACACATTCGGGTTCCGCACAGCCGGCGGAATGAGAGTATATGGACATCGTATAGACATGACTGCCGGCCAGGAGACAATCTGGAACGTGCCAAACCTATACCTCAGAAAGTTTGAAGGCGAGACATTCTGCGATACGCTGCATACAACCATAACGGCAAAAGCCAACGGCCAGCAGTCGGGATTTGTTATAATGGGACGCGACTACCTGCGCCTGGCAGCCGAACTGCACGACGGAGCGTTCGTAATAAAAGAGATACGCAATACAGATGCCGATAAAGGCGGGGCCGAAACGGCTACAACCCTGCAAACCATACCTGCACGACAATATGGTGCCGGAGCTAATCCAAACTACGAATGCAGTGTGACCTTCACCATCGAATGCCAGCGCGGAGCATTGTGCAACATAGCCTACAGTACCGATGGCAAGACATTCACGGCACTGCCAAGCCCGTTCAAGGCTCGTGAAGGTGTGTGGATAGGTGCCAAATACGGCGTTTACAGCATAACACCAGTCGCTGCGCGCGGATGGATAGATTTGCATCTCTGACCAACCGGTCGCCCGACATCATCATCTCAAGTCTCAACCATCAATATTTCCACACCAACCATATTTGCCCATGACGGCGGCTGTAAATCGATGTACTCAACAAAGTCGATATACCCCCGATTGCAATCTGAAAAGCCAAAAACAAGCCTTATTCGAGCCTTTTTCGGCATTTTAACTTTTTTTACAACTGTTTAGCATCGCCATGTAAAAATAAATGTCTAACTTTGTATGTGGAATAACAACAGACAACGAAAAGAAATTAAAACAAAGAAATGGATCAAGACAGAATTATCAAGGTTGACATCAACGAGACGATGAGGTCATCGTATATCGACTACTCAATGTCGGTTATCGTATCGCGTGCGTTGCCAGATGTCAGAGATGGTTTCAAGCCGGTCCACCGGCGCATATTGTTCGACATGATGGAACAAGGCATCACTGCAGACAAACCAACGAAGAAGAGTGCACGTATAGTGGGTGACGTACTCGGTAAATACCACCCACACGGCGACTCGTCAGTATATGGAGCGCTGGTCAGACTGGCTCAACCGTGGGCAATGCGCTATACACTGGTTGACGGACAGGGAAACTTCGGCTCGGTTGATGGCGACGGAGCAGCTGCAATGCGTTACACCGAAGCGCGGCTTACCAAACTCGGTGAAGCCATGATGGACGACCTGTACAAAGACACTGTAGATTTCCAACCTACATACGACGACTCAGATACCGAGCCTACAGTACTCTCGACACGAATACCGAACCTGCTGGTGAATGGAGCCACAGGCATCGCTGTAGGTATGGCAACAAACATACCCACACACAACCTGGGAGAAGTAATCGACGGATGTGTAGCATATATAGACAACCCAAACATCGATGTTGAGGGACTGATGCAATACGTCAAAGGTCCCGACTTCCCTACAGGAGGCATCATCTGTGGCACGGACGGAATAAAAGAAGCATACGAGACCGGACGCGGACGAATCATCATACGCTCGAAAACCGACTTCGAGACCGACGGACAACACGAGAAGATAATCGTCAACGAGATACCATATAATGTGAACAAGGCGGAACTCATAAAACGAATTGCCGACCTCGTCACAGATAAAAAGATAGAAGGCATCAGCAACATCAACGACGAGAGTGACCGCGAAGGAATGCGCATCGTGATTGACCTCAAGCGCGAAGCAAACTCAAACGTGGTGCTGAACAAACTCTACAAGATGACAGAGTTGCAGAGCAGTTTCAGTGTCAACTGTATAGCAATCGTCAAGAAACGACCAAAGACACTCACTCTGAAAGACTGTATCAGGGAATTTGTTGAACACCGCCACGATGTGACAATAAGACGTACCAAATACGACAAAAAGAAGGCAGAAGAACGGGCACACCTGCTCGAAGCACTCATCACCGCCAGCGACAACATCGACGAAGTGGTGCAGATAATCAAATCGTCGAAAACACCGCAGGAAGCACAGACACGACTCATCGCACGATTTGGATTCGACGAGGCTCAAGCTAAATACGTAGTTGATATGCGACTCAGTCAGCTGACCGGACTGCAGCAAGAAAAACTACATTCTGAATACAACGAACTCGAGCGACTCATCGAATATCTGCAGCAGATACTCGACGACCCTGAACTCTGTAAGAAGGTGATGAAAGACGAACTCATCGAAGTAAAGGAAAAATACGGAGACGAACGCAAAACCGTAATTGACCCACGCGGCAGCCAAAACTTCAACCCTGAAGACTTTTATGCCGACGACGCATGTGTCGTGACAATTTCACACCTGGGATACATCAAGCGCACACCTCTCACCGACTTCAGGACACAGGCACGAGGAGGTGTAGGAAGCAAGGGAGGAAGTGCCCGCGAAGCCGACTTCATAGAACATATATATCCTGCAACCGGGCACAACACCATGATGTTCTTCACACAAAAAGGACGCTGCTACTGGATGAAGGTGTATGACATACCTGAGGGCAACAAGACATTCAAGGGAAGAGCAATTCAGAACATGCTCAATATCGACTCCGACGATAAGACCACGGCATTCATATGCATCAAAAACATAAACGACCAGGAATTCGTAGAGAGTCATAACCTCGTGTTCTGCACCCGACTCGGACTCGTAAAGAAAACTTCATTTGCCAACTATTCACGTCCGCGCTCAAATGGAATTATAGCAATAAAACTCAATGAAGGCGACTCGGTGAAAGAAGTACTACTTACAACCGGTACCGACGAAATACTGATTGCAAACCGCAACGGACGCGCTATCAGATTTGTCGAAAACACAGTGCGTGTGATGGGACGAGGAACTGCAGGAGTTCGTGCACTCAAGCTGGACGACGACGGAGAAGATGAAATAGTGGGAATGATTGTAATGCACAAACCAGAGAACATGAGCGAAGAAGAGATGATAAACGACCCTAACATCCCAACCGTACTCGTGGTCAGCGAAAAGGGATACGGAAAGCGAAGCTCAATTTATGACTACCGAATCACTAATCGTAACGGAAAGGGAGTCAAGACGCTTAACATCACGGAAAAGACAGGACGCCTCATTGCAATAAAGAGCGTAACCGACGACGACGACCTCATGATTATCAACAAGAGCGGCATTGCTATTCGCCTGCCGCTAAAGTCGGTGAAAGTGCAAGGACGCAATACCCAAGGCGTTAGCCTCATCAACCTCAAAAAACGAAATGACGTGATTGCAAGTGTATGCAAGGTACAGCACGTAGAAATAGAAGACGAGGAAATAGTGAATGTGCCAGATGCCGACGGACAGACCAACATGACTTGGCAAGAAGATAATAATGAGAATTAAATATTGAATGATAAATAAATAGTTAAACAAGTAACCAACGCTTATGAAAAAACTATTGCTCATTTATATGCTGCTCGCTGGATGCGGTGCAGTGTATGCCCAGAAATATCTGGTTGATGATGCCGACACGAAACTGAAGGAGGCATGTGCAAAACAGCAAATCGACATGATGAAACTCAATGAGGCATGGAGAAACATACAAGATGCCATGGCAAGTGAGAAATCGGTTAACTACCATGAAACCTATAACGTCGCAGCCAAAATCCGCAATGTACAGTTGGTACAGCTTTACGACAATGGTCAGCGAACAGGGCAGCTCGATACATTGAGGTATTTTGACGGACTGAAGGAAATACTCGGTTATTATTACATCTACGAACGCCTCATACACACCCCAAATGCAAAGGGTAAGCTCCCAATGAAGGAAGCAGAAATCAAGGCAGCACACATACTTACACAGCAGTCGGCCGCACCAATACGCCTCAATATGTTGCGTGGTGGCTCTTCGGTCATACATTCACATGCCAAGAAAGGACTCGAATACATCGATGCATATCTGAAGTCGTTCGACGAGCCGCTTTTCAGTGAAATGAAACTCAACGAGACTGACACATTGAAGACTGCCGGATATCTCTACTATGGTATGGGACTGAAACACCTTGCACAGAACTGGGAAGACACTCTGAAGTATCTTGAGTATTACGAGAAAACATTAGAAACTCCTGCCTACGCAGCATATTCGTGTGTAGAACTCATGAACAATTATAAAACTCATGGCGATATGCTGAACTGGGAAAAGTATTGTAAGTATGCACTCGAGCATTTTCCAGATGATCAGCAGTATGCAAAGTTGCTCATTGCACAGTATATGAACGATGAGCGAATTGACGATGCTGTTAAGATGTGTGAAACAATGGAGAAGATGTTCCCTCAGGAAATATTCCCACTCGAGACACGTGCCCTTATCACCTTCAACGATAAGAAATATGAAGAATCCGTAGAACTCTTCAAAAAACTTTCAGAACTTGATCCTACTTATGGCCGTGCCTGGTGTTCGCTCGGAACATCATACTACCAGCTTGCGTTGAAGAACTCGGGTAACATGAATTTGCGTAAGGAATACCTCAACAAGGCGATACCCGCTTTCAAGAAGGCTGAGGAGGTTGCACCAGACGAGCCGGATTTGTGGGGTTATTACCTTTATCACTGCTATGAGGCACTTCCTACTCCCGACAAAGTCAATATGGCTAAATATAAAAAGTATGATACGAAGATGTAAAGTCGTCGTATAATCATCAAAACTAACGGTCCGTAACATGCTTACTGATGTTGCGGACCGCTTTGTTGTTTGTCATTGTAGGCAGGACTCCTGTCTTGTCGCGCGGATGGACTGGTGTTGCTTTATAGCTGGTATAACTGGTATAGCTTGTATAGCTGGTATAGCTTGTATAACTGGTATAACTTGTGTTGCCAGTATGGGCTAGTATGGGTTGTCGGAAGGTTATGAGCCTATTATTGTTTTTCTGAGTTTTTCTTGTTTTTGTGAGGTTTTGTCAAGTTTGTATATTTTCCAGCTACTGCGG
The DNA here is from genome assembly GCA_937915745.1 of uncultured Prevotellaceae bacterium. Lineage (GTDB taxonomy): Bacteria > Bacteroidota > Bacteroidia > Bacteroidales > Bacteroidaceae > Colivivens. The sequence continues at coordinate 6,235 of CALGGJ010000032.1, forward strand.
TCGATTGCAAGGCCGGCGGGTGTGAGTAGTGTTTCGTAGTCAATTTCGTCGGTGGTATCTACATATCGACGTAGGTGTGCGAGGCTGCTGCCTGCCGTTTCTTCTGCTGCTTGCCAGAATTCTTGCTCGGTGAATCCGCGTTTCAGTTGCATATAGTAGCGGTTGTAGAGCAGTCGCATGAGGTCGTCGAGTCCTCGGTCGGTGTTGGTGAGTCGTCGGAGTTCGATGTCGAACAGCAGACCGAGTATGGGGCCTTTGTCGTAGTATGATATTATGTTTTCTGAGTGATTGAAGAAGTTGAGCCATATGTCGTAGCTGCTTTGTCGCAGGCTCATGTGTCTGTGCCCCTCGTTTGTTTCTGTTGTTCGTATTGATGCTGACATGTCGTTGAGCATGTAGTCGGAGTCAATAATGCCTGAGAGCAATAATATGCGGTTTTCGTAGTAGCATGTGAATCCTTCGCTCACCCATAGCAGTGGTGTGTAGCATTCGCGGCTGTAGTCGAATGGACCGAGTTCGAACGGACGTATGCTTTTTACGTTGTATAGGTGAAAGTATTCATGGGTGACGAATGACAGGTGTCGCAGGTATTCGTTGCGTGTCTCAAATCTGTACGACCCGCTTGTGTAGCATGCTTGTGAGTTGAGGTGCTCGAGTCCGCCGCCTCCTGCTCCGAGGTGTATGAGGCAGTAGTTGTCGTATGGTACATGGCCTATGATTTGTGTGGTTTGGCTTACCATACGTTTGAAGTCATCGAGGAATGTGGTTTCGCTGAGTCCGTCGGGTGTTTCGAGGGCTAATTCGTAGTCGTGTCCTTCGTGAGTGAATTGTGTCACAAAGTGGTTTCCTAACAGTATTGGAGAGTCGAATAATGTGTCGAAGTCGGGTGCTGTGAATGTGCGTTGTGGTCCTGCATTTTCTCCCACGGGCTTCATGCCAGTGCTGGCTTTGCTCCAGCCTTCTGGCATGTTGATGCAGACTGTCACTTCGTGTTGTTTGTCGCCGTCGATGTACATGAATACTCCGTTTGGTGCAATGAATGCGGATGTCTTGTCCACTTTGCTTTCGGCTACGGAGCGTTCGTTGGCATACACCCGGTATGTGGCTTTGAAGCCATTGTCATTCAGGTTGATTGCCCATCGGTTTTTTGATGTCTTGGTCCATGTTAGTGTTGTCTGTCCGTCGAGTGTGGTTGCCTTGAAGTCGGATAGGTTTTTCGGATAGTCGAGTATTATGTAGTATCCAGGTGCCCATACAGGCATTTCTAGTGTGATTGTTTCGTTGGTGTGTTTTTGGAATGTGACGTTGAGTTCTACGTTTATGTAGTGTTGTGATTGGTTGAGGTTGATGGTGTATTCCATTTTGTAACCAGGTATGGCGTTCATGCTGAGCATGTAGCCGAGCATGAACGTCATGAGTAGTATTCTGTGTTTCATTTGTTTTGAATTAGTAGGTATGGTTTTGTTTTTCTGTTGGTTGGCTTGGTTATTCATTGTCGTCTTCTTCGTCGCTTGGTAGGTCTTCGAAGTCTTCGATTTGTTGAGGTTCTTCTTCAATCGGTTCGTCGTCGATTTCGTCGTCTTTGTCGATTTCGTCGTCTTCCTCGTCGGTCTCATCGTCTATGTCGTCTTCTTCGTCGTCGGTGTCTTCGTTTTCTTTGTTGTATCTGTTGGCTATCGACTCGAAGTGCATTTTTTCCATTCTTGGTTTGTATTTGAGGAAAACGGCTTCAATCCATGTGCCTCGCGGTATCTCGAGCACTTCATAGCCGTCGGCTTTGCGTCGGTCGATGATGCCTCCGGTGCGGTGCATTGCTGTTTCTGGCAGTGTGCTTTGGTCAACGTAGAATGCGGTTTCGATGATGTCTTGTATTGCCAGCGGCAGGCCTTTCCATCCTGTTCCCAGGTTTTCGGAGATGAGTTTCAGCACTTCGTAGGCTTCGAGGTGTAGAATGTTCTCCATTGTGAGGTCGGTAATTTTCTTTATCTTATGTTTCCGGATGGCTATTGCGTTGTTTGCCGTTGCGGTTGTAGGGTAGTTGTATGTCTTGAATCCTTCGGCTTCGTATGCGGCCGTTATGTCTTTGTTCTTTTTGTCGAAGAATCGTATGTCGTACACTGGCCGTATGATGTTCATGTAGTGTGTTTCGTTTTCAGCCCAGTGTTCGGTTCTGCGTCCTTCGAGCAGCATCTTGTAGATTTCGTCAACATCGGTGGCCCAGACGTTGCCTTTTGTGAGGGATGATATTGATGCGCTGGCATCGTCTATCATGAAATCATCGGTTTTGTCCTCTTTGTGTTTGTTGCGCCCGCCCTTGCTCTTTGATGTTTCTGCCTTGTCTTGTTGGTTCGTATCTGTTTCTGATGGACCGGTTTCAGCGTTCTCGTCGGTGTCTTGGGTTTTTGTGTCTGACTCTTTGGATGTCGTCGCTGCGTTGTCGTCTTTTTTTACGGGGCGTATTTTCTTTGTTTCGTTGTCGTTGTTTTTTTCGTCTTCTTCGATTATGTCGTTGTATTTGGCAAACGGATTTTCGGTGAGAGGTGTCTCTGTTATTGAGTCGATGCGTTCCATCACGGCTTTCGATTCTGCCTCTTCTTGTTCGTGGCCTTTCATTTTGATTGAGGCTGTGGCTTTCTCTGCCACATCTTCAGTCACTACTTTCTCGACCTTCGGAATCTTGCGTCGCGACGGTTTCACTGGCGTAGCTTCTACTACAGGCTCTTTTGTGGCCTTGCTTTTGGTTTTAGCCTTCGTCTTGGACTTTTCTGCAACTGGTTTGTCGTCAGTCGTTTCAGTGGCTTCAGCTTTTGCTTTGGCTGTTTTGGCTACTGGTGTTGTCAGGTTCTCTTCTTTTGGCTTGGCGGTCTTTGTCTTCTTGGCGACGGCTTTATTCCCAGGTGCCGGTGTTTCGGGTTCGACGGCTTTCTCCTCAACCTTTTTAGCCTTTTTTGCCTTCGGCTTCTCTTGCTTCGGCTTCTCTTGCTTCGGTTTCTCCTGCTTCGGCTCCTCTTGCTTCGGTTCTTCGGCCTTCGGTGCTTCTGCTTTTACCTTTGTGGCAGCGGCTTTAGTGGTCTCCCGTTTTGGCTTGTCGGCTTTCTGAACCTCAGTCTTTGTAGGATTGGTCTTTTCTTTTACTGCTTTAGCTCTTATGCTGGCCTTGATTTCGGCAACCATTTCTTTTGCCTTGGCTTTTTTGTCTTCGTCGCTGATTGCAGCAGCCGGTTTGGCTACAGCTTTTTTAACTTTAGGCTTCGATTCGTTTGCTTTGGTCTTGATTGGTGTTGCCTCTATTATCTCTGCCTTTTTGGCTGAGGCTTTGGTTGTTTTTTTCTCTGCCATATTTTGTTTTGATGTATATGTCGCTTATTGTTTATTACACTCGGCTCAATTAGCTTGCAAAGTTACGAAAAAAATATGATTCACAAGCCGTTTTTCTGTTTTTTGTTTTGTATATGTCGATTATTTTGTGTTTTTATGTTCTGAACGTCAAATTAATGTTTGCACTGCCCGTTATACGCAATGTTTTCCGTGCGTCGGAATGACAATAAGAACTTGGTTGTGCGGTTGGTGTTGTGGGAGTGCGCAGTCTTGACGGCTCGAGTGCGCAGTCTTGACGGCTCGAGTGCGCAGTCAAAGGACTCCGAGTGCGCACTCTCAGCAGGCGCATTTCTGGTGTGTGGGTGTATTTTGTGTGCATAGGGTTAAAAAACTTTGGTGTTGATGTCATCCGACTCGCTTTTTTTTGTACCTTTGCACTTTAAAACAAGAGAGATAGAATAAAAATGAAAGAACTTGAACTAAAATATGGCTGCAATCCCAACCAGAAACCATCGCGAGTATTTATGAATGAAGGCGAGCTGCCGTTTGAGGTGTTGTGTGGACGTCCAGGGTATATCAACCTGCTTGATGCACTCAACAGTTGGCAACTGGTGTGCGAGTTGCGTGCCGCTACAGGCTTGCCTGCCGCAGCTTCGTTTAAGCATGTAAGTCCTGCAGGAGCAGCCGTGGCTGTACCGCTGACCGACACTTTGAAGCAAATTTACTTTGTTGAAGATGTGAAGACACCGCTAACACCGATAGCAACAGCCTACATCCGTGCTCGTGGAGCCGACCGCATGTCGTCGTTCGGCGATTTCATAGCCCTCAGCGATACGTGCGACGAGGTAACAGCTTTGCTTATCAAGCGCGAGGTGAGCGACGGCATCATAGCTCCCGGCTACACATCCGAGGCACTCGACATATTGCGTCAGAAGAAAAACGGGAACTACTGCATACTGCGCATGGATGCCAGCTACAGGCCTGCGCCAACAGAGCGCAAGCAAGTATTTGGAGTGACGTTTGAGCAAGGGCGTAACGATATTGACCTCACCGGTAACAACCTGTTTGATAACATACCGACCCTGAACAAAAGCCTGCCCGATGAAGCCAGACGTGACCTCAAGATAGCGCTCATCACACTGAAATATACTCAGTCAAACTCGGTGTGCTATGCAAAGGACGGCCAGGCAATAGGTATAGGAGCCGGACAGCAGAGCCGAATACACTGCACACGGCTGGCTGGACAAAAAGCCGACCTATGGTGGCTGCGCCAGTGTCCGAAGGTGATGAACCTGCCGTTCCGCGACGATGTGCGCCGTGCCGACCGCGACAACACCATAGATGTATATATGGGCGATGAATACGAAGACGTGCTGCGCGACGGAACCTGGCAGCGATTCTTTACCTGTCGGCCCGAACCACTCACACGCGACGAAAAACGCGAGTGGATAGCAAGAAACAGCAAGGTAAGCCTTGGCAGCGATGCCTTCTTCCCTTTCGGCGACAACATAGAGCGTGCACACAAAAGTGGGGTAGAATATATAGCACAGGCAGGAGGCTCGGTACGCGACGACAATGTGATAGAAACCTGCGATAAATATGGCATTACCATGGCAATGACCGGCATACGACTTTTCCATCATTAACAAAACGGCAATGCTTCGTATAAAGAAGTCATACAAGGCGACAGACGGAAACTAAAGAAACAGCGTCAGCCCCTCTGTGCCGGCTTCTGCTCCATCAGAGTCAGCAGGCATTACCACCATCAATCATATTATGGCAAGCGACAACGAAATACTATACGCCATGATGAATGGCATCAGCTTTGCAGGCAAGAAGAAAGACCCGAACGGCGCCCGCGTAAAAACCAAGGCCCGCAGCAAAAGCTACAAGACCGGAAGTCACGGCTCGGGAGCCGCAAAACACAAGGCAGAGATAAAACAGAAAGTAAGAGCCCGAAAGAGCCAACGAAGAAAATAAGTATATGTTAACACTCAAACTCATCACCGAACAGACCGACCGCGTGGTTCGCGGCCTGGAAAAGAAACACTTCCCCAATGCAAGGGAAGCGGTAGAGAAAGCAATTGCCATCGACAAGAGCCGACGCGAAGCACAAACACAGCTCGACTCATGCCTGGCACAACAGAAAAAACATGCTGCAGAGATAGGTACACTCATGAAACAAGGGCAGCGCGATGCAGCCGAAGCAGCTAAGGCCGAAGTGGCAAAGCTGAAAGAACAATCACAACAACTGCAGGCAGCAATGACCGAGGCCGAGCAGCAACTGACCGCACACCTGTGTACCATACCAAACATACCATACGACATCGTACCCGAAGGCTCGTGTGCCGAAGACAACATCGTAGTGAAATCGTCGCTGCGCGAGTGCCACGAAGGCGATACAGTGGGCAATTGGACCACCGTGCCAGCCAACAGCGAGGCAAAACTGCCACACTGGGAACTCGCAAAAAAATACAGACTCATCGACTTCGACCTTGGAGTGAAGATAACAGGCGCAGGATTCCCTGTATATACAGGAAAGGGCGCACAACTGCAACGCGCACTCATCAACTTCTTCCTGGCCGAAGCAAACAAAGCAGGATATACCGAAATCATGCCGCCTACAGTGGTGAATACCGCATCAGGCTACGGAACAGGTCAGCTGCCCGACAAGGAAGGACAGATGTACCACTGCGAAACAGACGACCTTTACCTCATACCTACAGCCGAGGTGCCAGTGACCAACATCTACCGCGACGTGATACTCGACGAAAAAGACCTGCCGATAAAAAACTGCGCATACACACAGTGCTTCAGACGCGAAGCAGGAAGCTATGGCAAGGATGTGAGAGGACTCAACCGCCTGCACGAATTCTCCAAGATAGAAATAGTACGCATCGATACACCCGAACACTCCGAACAAAGCCATCAGGAAATGCTCGACCACGTAGAAGGCCTGCTCAAGAAACTGGAACTGCCTTACCGCATACTCCGACTTTGCGGAGGCGATCAGAGTTTCACATCAGCCATCTGCTATGACTTTGAAGTATATAGCGAAGCACAGGGACGATGGCTCGAGGTGAGCTCTGTGTCAAATTTCGACACCTACCAAGCCAACCGCCTGAAATGCCGATACCGCAACGCCGAGAAAAAAGTGCAGCTATGTCACACTCTCAACGGCTCAGCACTGGCGCTGCCACGCATCGTAGCATCAATACTCGAAGACAACCAAACACCAGAGGGAATCAAAATACCAAAGGCCCTGCAACCATACACAGGATTCGACATCATCAATTAACCAGAATGCACACACAAACAAAAGGGCAGGGATGCAATATCGAGACCGGTACATACCTCGACTTAAAACATAGACAAAATGAACAAAATCATAAGCAAGACACAATTCAGTGAGAAGGTATTCAAATTCGAAGTTGAAGCTCCCATGATTGCACGGGCACGCCGAGCCGGACATTTCGTAATCGTACGCACGGGCGAACAGGGCGAACGCATACCTCTCACAATAACCGACAGCAATATAGAAAAGGGCTTAATCACACTGGTGGTGCAAACCGTGGGGTACAGCACCACAAAACTATGCAAACTCAATCCGGGCGACTACATCACCGATGTAGTAGGCCCGCTCGGGCAGGCAACACACATAGAAAAATTCGGAACCGTAGTATGTGCCGGTGGAGGAGTAGGTGTGGCACCGATGCTGCCGATAATCAAAGCCTTGAAAGAGGCAGGAAACCGAGTCATATCGGTATTGGCCGGACGCACAAAGGAGCTTATAATACTTGAAGAAGAGGTGCGCCGACACTCTGACGACGTAATCATTATGACCGATGACGGAAGTTATGGACAAAAAGGAGTAGTGACCGTAGGCATCGAACAAGTAATACAACGCGAGAAAGTAGATAAATGCTTCGCAATTGGCCCCGCCATAATGATGAAATTCTGCTGCCTGCTCACAAAAAAATATGACGTACCCACCGATGTGTCGCTCAATACCATAATGGTTGACGGCACCGGCATGTGCGGTGCCTGCCGCATCACCGTAGGAGGCAAAACGCGATTTGTATGTGTTGACGGCCCTGAATTTGACGGACATGAAGTGGATTTCGACGAGATGTTCAAGCGCATGGGTGCATTCAAAGCCGAGGAAATTGAAGAGATGAAAAAACTTGAACAATCGGTATCAACCACATCAACTGCACAGAAAGTTGCAGCACAGGATAAAGAAGCAACAGCGGGTGCTGTACAAGATGCATCATCGCCAATATCAACACTCATCGACCGCAACGCTACTTGGCGCAAAGAACTTCAAAACACACTCAAACCGAAAGACCGGACACAGATAGAACGTTGTGTAATGGGCGAACTCGACCCGGTATATCGTGCAACCACACGTACAGAAGAAGTAAACATCGGACTTACAACCGAGCAAGCACTGACCGAAGCAAAACGATGCCTCGACTGTCCGAAACCTACATGTATGGAAGGATGTCCGGTAGGAATAAACATACCTTCATTCATAAAAAACATCGAACGCCACGAATTCCTAGCTGCGGCCAAGGTCCTGAAGATGACATCGTCGCTCCCTGCGGTGTGCGGACGCGTCTGCCCACAAGAAAAACAATGTGAAAGCCGATGCATACACTTGAAGATGAACCGTCCGGCAGTAGCAATAGGCAACCTCGAACGCTTTGCTGCCGACTACGAGCGTGAATCGGGGCAGATGGCTCTACCCGAGTGTAAACCTGCAAACGGAGTAAAGATAGCAGTCGTCGGGTCGGGACCTGCCGGACTCAGCTTTGCCGGCGACATGGCAAAACTCGGATATGACGTGACCGTGTTTGAAGCACTCCACGAAATCGGAGGCGTGTTGAAATACGGTATTCCCGAATTCCGTCTGCCAAATGCAATAGTTGACGTTGAGATAAGCAACCTCGAAAAAATAGGCGTGAAGTTTGTGAAAGACTGCATCATCGGCAAGACGCTGACAGTCAGCGAACTTGAAGCCGATGGGTATAAGGGCATTTTCGTAGCTTCGGGTGCCGGACTGCCTAACTTCATGAATATACCTGGGGAAAACAGTACCGGTGTCATGTCGTCTAACGAATACCTCACACGAGTAAACCTTATGGATGCATCAAACCCTGCCAGCGACACTCCAATAAACAAGGCAAGGAGCGTAATGGTGGTAGGAGGCGGAAATACAGCAATGGACTCATGTCGCACAGCCAAACGTCTCGGTGCCGAACGCGTATTTATTGCATATCGGCGCAGTGAGGCAGAAATGCCGGCACGGCTTGAGGAGGTGAAACACGCAAAGGAAGAGGGTATAGAATTCCTCACGCTACACAACCCGATTGAATATATAGCCGACGATAATGGCCATGTAACACAAGTGCGTCTTCAAAAAATGGAACTTGGAGAACCGGATGCATCCGGCCGCCGAAGCCCGATACCAATCGAAGGAGCCATCGAGACAATCGATATTGACATGGCTATAGTGGCAGTAGGTGTATCACCTAACCCACTTGTGCCTAAGTCGGTAGCAGGATTGGAACTCGGAAGAAAAAACACCATTGCAGTCAACGACGACATGCAATCAAGCATACCTGCTATCTTTGCAGGTGGAGATATTGTGCGTGGCGGTGCTACCGTAATACTCGCAATGGGCGACGGACGCCGTGCTGCTGCCGCTATGGACAAGTATCTCTCTTGATGTTCAGAGTCGTTCATGCTCTCTTCAAGCAGGCAAATCCATTGCATAGCCATCATCAAAAGCTGCACATGGAAGTCTGTCTGGGACTCCTTTGGAGAGCAAATCCATCAGAATGGCAGCTCATTCATTCATAACTCATAATTCTTAACTGTTAAATAACTATGTATTTCCCACCTTCAGAACTAATCATCAATCCCGATGGCAGTTCGTTTCACCTTCATATCCGCCCCGACCAACTGGCCGACAAGGTTGTGATGTGTGGTGATCCAGAACGCGTGAACACCATTGCGCAGTTTTTCGAGACACGTGAGTGTGACGTAAGTAGTCGTGAGTTTCATACAATTACCGGCACTTACCACGGAAAACGTATCACGGCCATCTCCCATGGAATAGGTTGCGACAACATTGATATTGTCGCCAACGAACTCGATGCACTTAAGAACATCGACTTCAATACACGAACAGAGCGTGAACAGCTTGTGCAGATGGACATGGTACGCATCGGAACCTGCGGAGGCCTGCAGGCAAACACACCTGTGGGTACGTTTGTGTGCAGCGAGAAGTCGATAGGTTTTGAAGGCTTGCTCAACTATTATGCCGGTCGTGATGAAATATGCGACCTGGAGTTCGAACATGCTTTTACTGAACATTTGGGGTGGGACTATCACAATTTGCCGTCACCTTATGTGGTCAATAACGATGCATCGTTGCTGGAACAGATATTCACACCCGAGGCCGGAATGGTGAAAGGAGTCACCATTTCGTGTGGAGGGTTCTATGGGCCGCAAGGTCGCAGGCTGCGTATTCCGCTCTCCGATCCTGAACGAAACAGTAAGATATGCAGTTTCTTCTGGCACGGATATCGCATCACAAACTTCGAGATGGAGAGTGCGGCGCTTGCTGGATTGTGTCGTCATTTAGGACACAGGGCCCTGACTGTATGTATGGTTATAGCCAACAGGGTAGCACACGAAGCCAATACCGGTTATAAGAATCAGATAGGCGACTTGATAGAGATTGTGCTCGATAAGATTTGACAGGTGTTCGACAGATGCAGAAGGAGGCTAAATATAAAGAGTTCCTGGCCGAGATGAAAACCCTGATTTCGGGAGAGACTGACGAGGTGAGTGTGCTTGCCAATATTTCGGCCGCAATAAAAGAGGCATTTGGTTTCTTTTGGGTTGGGTTTTATTTGGTGAGGAGCGAGCAATATATGCATCTTGGTCCGTTCCAAGGCCCGACCGCTTGCTATAAAATTCCATTCGGTCGTGGTGTTTGTGGCTCTTCGTGGATGGAGGCAAGGACTCTTGTCGTGCCTGATGTGGAGCAGTTTCCGGGGCATATAGCATGCAGCAGTTTGTCGCGCTCTGAGATTGTAGTGCCTATATTCAACGCAGGCGGGCATGTTGTCGGTGTGCTTGATATCGATAGCACTGAGCTTGCAACGTTCGACGATATTGACCGTCAGTATCTTGAACAGGCATGCAGTCTCATTACCGACACACTCTATACCGTGGCATGATTCGTAATTACTGCTGCAACCTTTGGTAAGCCAGTCGTTCGCTGCCCGATGCAAGATGGATGATTCCGCAATAGGTGAATCCATGGCTTAATATGCAGTGTTGCATGATGATGTTGTCTCGATGTGTATCGATGCGCAGGTTGGGTTCGTGGGTGGCACAGAATTGAATGATTGCATTGAAAATGCCGTGACAGCAGGGGAGGCTTGCAATGCGATGAATCACATGGTAGGGTAGTGTGTCGTCGAGCCAACGGCCGTTGTAGATTGTATCGTATGTAGGTTCGGGTGAAGGGAGAAAGGCAAAATAACCCACGATGGCAGATGTGTTGTTGTGGGTTGTTTTTTCTCTTTCAGTGTGTGTTTTTCCTCCGTCATCACGTGTCGGGTCCTGGCAGGGGGTCTCTGCTACATAGCCTCCACCTTTGTCTATGTCGGCCAGTATGTTGTATCTGCTGGGATAGCCGTTTGTCCATTGGTTGTGGTTACCGGTATGTGCCATGAAGTATCTGGCGGCATCTATTACTGGCATGATGTGTGTGAGGTCGGCTGAAGTGGCTTGACGTATGTTGTAGGACGGTGTATTCATGTGTTTTATGGTGGTATGGATGTCGTTGTGTGGTAATATAGGTAAGTGCTATGCAAAAATATCGGCTTGAGGTTGTCCGTGCATGTTGGGTGTTTTTGCAGGTATTTGTTCTTATATGTTGAAGGTTTGTACTTTTCCGGTTTTCAATGATTCCTGGACGTCGATGATGCGTTGGTTGGAGCTGCCTCGGAACAATAATGATATGTTGCGTTGTTGCAGTATGAATGGTCCATCTACCACTACATCGATTTGCTGCAGGAGTTGTATGAAATTGTGATGTAGCATGAGTTGCTCCCATGTGTATCCTGTGTAGCACCAGATGTTGAGGTTTAGTTCTTTTTTTATTGTGTGTGTCAGTTCGGATGCTGCATCGACTTGGAAGAAGGGGTCGCCTCCGGTAAGTGTCACTGGGAAGTTGTTGTAGCGAATGACTTCCATCAGTGCATCGATGGTGTATTGTTTCCCATGGTCTATGTCCCATGATTGCGGGTTGTGGCATCCCATACAGTGATGCGTACATCCAGCCATATAGATGGATGTACGCAGTCCTGGTCCGTCAACTGATGTGCCTTCGATTATGTCAAGGACAGACAGTGTCATTTGTGTACCACGCGGTCTTTCAGTTCGGCTAGTTTGCCCGAGTTCCAGCGTTCGGTAGTTCCTACGAGGTATCCTGTGATACGTTGCAGGGTGTCGATGTGTGTACTGCCGCATTTAGGACATACGGTTAGTCCTTCGGTTGCGTCTTCGTATCCGCAGTCCATGCATCGGTTTCGGTTGTGGTTTACTGAGCCGTATCCGATGTTGTAGTGGTCCATGAGATCGACTATGTTCATGATTGCTGCCGGGTTGTGTGTTGCATCGCCGTCGATTTCTACATAGAAGATGTGTCCGCCACGTGTCAGTTCGTGGTATGGTGCTTCTATTTCGGCTTTGTGGCGTGGGCTGCAATGGTAATATACCGGCACGTGGTTTGAGTTTGTGTAGTAGTCTTTGTCGGTCACACCTGGTATTTCTCCGAATGTTTTTTTGTCGTTTCGTGTGAATCGGCCTGCAAGTCCTTCGGCTGGAGTGGCTAGGACAGAGTAGTTGTGTTGGTACTGTTCGCTGAACTGGTTTACCCGGTCGCGCATGTAGGTCACTATCTTCAGTCCCAGTGCCTGGCTCTTCGGGTCTTCGCCGTGGTGATGGCCTGTAAGTGCTATGAGGCATTCAGCGAGGCCTATGAATCCGATTCCGAGCGTACCTTGGTTGATTACCGATTCGATGGTGTCGTCGTCTTTCAGGTTTTCGGCTCCAATCCAGAGGCGTGACATCAGTAGCTGGAATTGTTTCTTGTAGGCTGTTTTCTGGAAGAGGAATCGTTCGTGCAGTTGTTGTGCGGTGATTTCGAGCAGGTTGTCGAGTTTGGCGAAGAAGGCGTTGATGCGTTCTTCTTCGTTTTCTATTTTCATGCACTCTATTGCCAGTTTCACTATGTTTATTGTTGAGAAGGAGAGGTTTCCGCGTCCGATGCTGGTTTTTGGTCCGAATCGGTTTTCGAACACACGTGTGCGGCATCCCATTGTTGCTACTTCGTATTGGTAGCGTGCAGGGTCGTTTATGTCCCACTTCTCGTGATAGTTGTATGTGGCGTCGAGGTTGACGAAGTTAGGGAAGAATCGTCGTGCTGTTACTTTACATGCCAGGCAGTAGAGGTCGTAGTTGGGGTCTTCGGGCAGGTAGCTTACTCCACGTTTCTTTTTCCATATCTGTATTGGGAATATGGCAGTGGCTCCGTTGCCTACGCCTTCGTATGTTGAGTTGAGCAGTTCGCGAATGATGCAGCGTCCTTCGGCCGATGTGTCGGTTCCGTAGTTTATCGAGCTGAATACCACTTGGTTTCCTCCGCGCGAGTGTATTGTGTTCATATTGTGTATGAATGCTTCCATGGCTTGGTGCACTCGTTGCACTGTGCGGTTGATGGCGTGTTGTTTTGCCCGCTCGCGTCCGGTGAGTCCGGTGAGTGGTGCAATTACATAGTCGTTGATTGGCACGTCGTAGAGTTCTGACAGGTCGGAGCCCGTGAGGCTTTCTACGTATCTCACCTCTTCTTTATACGACGCGCGCACGTAGGGTGCCATGTAGAAGTCGAATGCAGGTATGGCTTGTCCGCCGTGCATTTCGTTTTGTGCTGTTTCGAGCGATATACATGCAATGACGCTTGCTGTCTCGATGCGCTTGGCTGGCCGGCTTTCGCCGTGTCCGGCACAGAATCCGTTGTCGAGTATGTGGTCGAGTGGATGTTGCACGCATGTGAGCGACTTGGTTGGGTAGTAGTCTTTGTCGTGAATGTGGAGGTAGTTGTTTTTCACTGCGTCGCGCACATCTTCGCTCAGCAGGTAGTCATCTACGAATGGCTTGGTGCTTTCGCTTGCAAACTTCATCATCATGCCTGCGGGTGAGTCGGCATTCATGTTGGCGTTTTCGCGGGTCACGTCGCTGCGCTTGGCTTCGATGATTTCGAGGAAGATGTCGCGTGTCTTTGCTTTGCGTGCTATGCTGCGTTTGTCTCTGTATTTGATGTATTTCTTGGCTACTTCTTTGCGTGGGCTTTTCATGAGTTCGAGTTCTACCATGTCTTGGATTTCCTCTACGCTCATTTGTTCCTTGCCCTGCATCCCGACTTTGTCGGTTATGCGTTGAATCAGTGCTTCGTCTTCGCCTTTTTCGGTGGTGAGCATTGCCTTGCGGATGGCTGCCTTGATTTTCTCTTCGTTGTAGCCGACGATTCGGCCGTCGCGTTTCTTTACGGTTTGTATCATTGTTTTTTCAGTAAGAGTTTTTGGATGTATGTTTTGTTTTCGACCGCAAAGGTATGTAAAACTTTTTGTATGAGCAAACTTTTTGCGATAAATTTTTGCAGCAAGTTTTCGTTTTGGAAAACTTTCTTGAGGTCAGATTTTTGTAAGACCCTGATTATTAGGGGCGACACTTTGATTTACGGAAAACTTTTTATTTTTGTTTTTGTTTGTGACTTTCCAATATTTGCTACTTTGCACGATATGGCGAAGCTGGTGCGGCTGGCGTGAATGGTGTGAAAAGTATGGATAGTATGGCCGGTAAGGACGGTACGAATGGTGTGGATAGTATGGCTGGCTTTGGTTGGTTTGCCAGGCAGGAAGTTCTGCGAGTGCGGAGTCGCGGCCTTGCGAGTGCGGAGTCGCGGCCTTGCGAGTGCGGAGTCACGGTGCAGCAAAAAAGCGGGCGGTCTTGGCCCGATGCGTGCCGATCTGTTACATTTTGCAGAATTTGTTTGGTGGGTTCACACATTTTTGCTACCTTTGCAGACAATATAAAGATGAACATGTCAAGTAAAATGGTAACATGAATCTGACGGTAAAGATAAATGTCGTGTTTATGTTGGCATTGATGGCCGGCCTGTCGGCTGTGGCCCAGGACGATGTTGACACACGGATAGGGGTAAATGAGACGCGCGACTCAACCACTTTCAATCAAAATTCAAATAATTAGACACATGATGAAGACAAAAATGAAAAACGGGCATGTAATGTGCATAGCTGTTGCTTCTGTGCTGTTGTCGCTATCGACATCAATCATGGCTGGCACAACAGAAACAATAGGTGCTACAGCGTATGCCACAGCCGACGATTCGACCAATGTGACAACTCCGCCAGACAGTGTCGTCAATGAAGCATCAGACGTAGAGCAATTCCCCCAGTTTCCAGGCGGAGATGATGCTCTGTTGCAATTCCTGAGAAAAAACTTACGCTACCCCGCCATAGCACAAGACAACGGCGTGCAAGCCACAATCTTGGTACAGTTCGTAGTCTCGAAAAAAGGCAAAATCATCAATCCTCAGGTGGTACGACGCAACACTCCGGTAATGACCGATTCGGAGAAGGAAATATATAAAGCCCTTGAAAAGGAGGCCGTGAGGCTTGTCGAAGCAATGCCGAAATGGAAGCCGGGCATTCAGAATGGTAAACCTGTTGACGTTAGGTTCATGATTCCCCTGTCCTTTAGATTATATTAGTTAATACGTTGCTACCCGACGCACTATCGTCATTTTTTTTCGCTTGTAAACATAGAATTATAGGTGCCGTGACTAAATTATTGTGCAATGTGCATTGTGCATTACGTGGTTTTTTGTAATTTTGCGTGTTCTTTCGAAATAGTAAACAACTAAATAGATTATTTAACAAAACATTTATGGCGAATGTAATCAAATTATGTAAAGGCTTAGACATCAACCTTGCAGGCAAGGCCGCCCCTAAGCTCTCGCCCGCCAGTCAGTCGAAGGTTTATGGCCTTGTTCCCGACGGATTTGAGGGTGTGAAGCCGAAGGTGGTAGTCAAGGAGGGCGATGTTGTCAAAGCCGGCGAAGCTCTGTTTATTGATAAGAAACACCCAGAGGTCAAGTTCGCTTCTCCTGTCAGTGGCAAGGTGCTGCTGGTTGAACGTGGCGAACGTCGCAAAGTTTTAAGCATTCAGGTTGAGGCCGATGCCCAGACCGTGTATGCAGAGTTCGCTAAAGGAGTACCGACCGACGGTCAGGCTGTATTGAAGGCATTGCTCGACAGCGGACTGTTTGGCTACTTCTTGCAGCGTCCGTATGCCGTCACTGCCAATCCCGAAGACAAGCCAAAAGCCATCTTCGTATCAGGATTCAGCGACATGCCGCTGGCTGCTGACACCGAGTTCGTAATCAAAGACGAGGTCGCTGTGTTCCAGACTGGTATCGACGCCTTGGCAAAGATAGCCAAGGTATATCTGGGAGTAAAACCTGGCAGTATTCTCGAAAACGTGAAGAATGCCGAGGTCACAACGTTCAAGGGCAAATGTCCGTCAGGCAATGTAGGTGTTCAGATTAACCACCTGAATCCTGTGAACAAAGGCGAAGTAGTATGGACGTTAGGTGCAGAAGAAGTGCTTTTTGTCGGACGTCTGTTCACCGAAGGCCACGTCAACCTGTGCCGCACCATAGCTGTGGCAGGAAGCGAAGTAGCAGAACCACGTTACGAGAAAGTATTGGTAGGAGCCAGGATAGCCGATATATTGGGTGACAATATCAAGACAGGCGGCAAAGTGCGCATTATCGACGGCAACCCGCTTACAGGCGTAAAGACCACTACCGACGCATTCCTCTCGGCCCACACCACCGAAGTGACCGTCATACCCGAAGGCGACGATACCCACGAACTATTCGGCTGGATATCGCCACGCCTGAAGGAATTCTCGGTCAGCCGTTCATACTTCACATGGCTCATGCCAAAGAAAGAAGGCTACGTACTCGATGCCCGTGTGAAAGGTGGACACCGCCACATGATATTCAGCGGCGAATACGACAAGGTATTCCCTATGGACATCTATCCAGAGCAACTAGTGAAATCAATCATAGCAGGCGACATCGACCGCATGGAAGCACTCGGCATCTACGAAGTAGCACCCGAGGACTTTGCCGTGGCCGAATTTGTTGACAGCTCAAAAGTAGAACTACAACGCATCGTCAGGGAGGGTCTCGACATGCTGCGTAAAGAAAACGAATAAGCACTATGACATTCATCAAAAACATGTTAGACAAAATGAAGCCTACCTTCACGACCGGAGGTAAGCTCAGCGCTTTCGGCTCGCTTTTCGACGCAATGGAGACTTTCTTCTACGTACCAAGCGAGACAGCCAAAGTGCGTGGCGCCCAAATACACGACGCCATCGACTCAAAGCGCTCCATATTCTTTGTAATCATAGCCCTCATACCGGCAATACTTTTCGGTATGTGGAACATAGGCTATCAGCACAACCTCGCAGTGGGATGCCAGGATGCAACCATCTGGTGCAACTTCATCTACGGACTTGCAGTCATACTTCCTAAAATAGTCGTGAGCTATGCAGTGGGACTCGGCATCGAGGTTGCAGTAGCCCAATGGAAGAAAGAAGAAGTGCACGAAGGATTCTTCGTAACAGGTATGCTCATACCACTAATCGTACCAGTAAACTGCCCACTGTGGATTATTGCACTCGCAACCGCATTCTCTGTCATCTTCGCAAAAGAAGTATTCGGCGGAACCGGAATGAACATATTCAACCCTGCACTCGTAACACGTGCATTCCTCTTCTTCGCCTACCCGTCGATGATGTCGGGCGACAAAGTATGGGTGAACGCCAACTACATCGACAGCATCAACGGAACCATCGACGGATACAGTGCAGCTACACCACTCGGACAACTCGCAGCAGGAGATGCAGTAACCGCGGCACCGATGGATACCATCATAGGTACCATACCTGGATCGATAGGCGAAACATCGTTCGTTGCAATCATGATAGGTGCTTGCATCCTCATCTGGGCAGGCATAGCAAGCTGGAAGATAATCCTCTCCACATTCGTGGGTGGAGCCGTCATGGCATACTTCCTGCGCTACGGAGATGCCGAGGCACTCAACTTCCCATGGTGGGAACAACTCACAGTGGGAGGCTTCGCATTCGGAGCCGTCTTCATGGCAACCGACCCCGTCACCGCACCACGCACCGAGAGCGGCAAATGGATATTCGGTTTGCTCATCGGAGCCATGGCAATCGTAATACGTGTACTCAACCCCGGATACCCGGAAGGTATGATGCTGGCCATACTGCTGATGAACGTATTTGCACCGCTTATCGACTACTGCTTCGTGCAGTCAAACATCAACAAGCGCGCAAAGCGTGCCATAACAAAATAAACGAAGGAGGAAACAAACTATGGCAAAATTCAATACAAACAGCAACACATATACAATAGTGTATGCAACTATCATAGTTATCATTGCAGCGTTCCTCCTTGCATTCGTGGCATCAGCCCTGAAGTCAAAACAGGATGCAAATGTTGAGAACGACCGCAAGTCGCAGGTACTCGCATCGCTCAACCTGAGAAATCAGGCCGATATCGAGGGCAAGTACAAAGAAGTAATAAAGGAAGTAGTCTATCTTTCCGAGACCGACTCATGCTTCAAGGCCGAAGTCGATGGTCAGCAAAAGACCGTCATCCCAGTGAAGGGTGCAGGTCTGTGGGGCGGCCTGTGGGGCTACGTAGCAGTAGATGCCGACGGTGAGACCGTATTCGGCACATACTTCACACACGAAGGCGAGACCGCCGGACTTGGTGCACGCATTGCCGAACAGTGGTTCCAAGACTCATTCATGGGCAAAAAACTGTTTAAAGACGGAGAAGTGGCACTTGGAGTCTATAAACAAGGGAAAGCACCAAACGGACTCGAGGCCGAATACTATGTCGATGCCGTGACAGGAGCAACACTCACATCCAACGGAGTAGATCAAATGCTCAAGACAAGCATTTCAAAATATACAAGTGTACTCGACGGAGTAACTGTCAAAGTAGATGAATACGAAGTGGTGCCTACCATCGACCAGCCTGTAGAACCCAAAGTAGAAGAAATGGAGGACTAAGAATATGAGTTTATTTTCAAAAGAGAACGGAGCCATATTCACTGGCCCACTCAACCTTAACAACCCAATAGCCGTACAAGTGCTGGGTATATGCTCGGCTCTCGCCGTCACATCGCAGCTCAAGCCGGCAATCGTGATGGGACTGTCTGTCACCGTCATCACGGCTTTCTCTAACGTGATAATCTCGCTCATACGCAAGACAATACCAAACCGCATACGAATCATCGTACAGCTGGTAGTCGTTGCCGCACTCGTTACAATAGTGAGCAACATACTCAAGGCGTACGTTTACGATGTGAGCGTACAACTGTCGGTATATGTCGGACTAATCATCACAAACTGTATCCTCATGGGACGCCTCGAGGCATTTGCCATGCAGAACGGACCGTGGGAGTCGTTCCTCGACGGAGTAGGTAACGGGCTTGGCTACGCACTCGTACTCGTGGTCGTAGGTTTCGTGCGCGAACTCTTTGGATTTGGCACAATCTTCGGGTTTACCGTTATTCCCGAAAATGCATACATCGAAGCCGGAGGACTCTACATCAACAACGGAATGATGACCATGCCTGCCATGGCACTCATACTCGTGGCATGCTTCATCTGGGTACACCGTGCAGTGAATAAAGAAGAGAACAAGTAAACATATCTAACAAGTAAAACAGCAAATCAATTATGGAACATTTCATTAGTTTGTTCGTCCGCTCCATCTTTGTGGACAACATGATATTCGCTTTCTTCTTAGGTATGTGCTCCTACCTCGCAGTATCTAAGACAGTGAAGACCAGCCTCGGACTCGGCATTGCAGTAACCTTTGTGCTACTCATAACCGTGCCGGTTGACTACCTGCTCCAGACCAAAATCCTTGACGAGGATGGCATTCTCGGCGTTGACCTCACATTCCTAAGCTTCATACTGTTTATCGCAGTCATTGCAGCTATGGTACAGCTGGTCGAGATGATAGTCGAGCGATTCTCACCATCACTCTACAACGCACTCGGAATATTCCTCCCGCTTATTGCCGTAAACTGCGCAATCATGGGTGCTTCGCTCTTTATGCAGCAGCGCATCAAACTTGAACCCGAAGCCACACAGTACATAGGTGGTGTAGGCGATTGTATTGCATACGCGCTCGGGTCGGGTATAGGATGGACTCTGGCCATCGTCGGACTCGCTGCCATTCGCGAAAAGATGGCATACAGCGACGTGCCGAAACCCCTACAGGGACTTGGCATTACCTTCATCACCGTGGGACTCATGGCAATGGCGTTTTTGTGTTTCTCTGGTCTTAAACTCTAAAACAGAAAGGAATCAACAGACATGGACATACAATTTATTTTATATAGTATAGGAGTATTCCTGGTGATAGTACTTGTACTCGTCATCATACTCCTCGTGGCCAAGAAATACCTTTCTCCAAGTGGTCAGGTGACTATAACCATCAATGGAAAAGACAAACTCACCGTCGATCAAGGATCGAGCCTACTTTCAACACTTGCAACCAACGAGGTCTATCTGCCATCGGCATGTGGCGGTAAGGGTTCGTGCGGACAATGCAAATGTCAGATTACCGAAGGCGGTGGCGAGATTCTCGACTCAGAGAAGGGACACTTCACACGTAAGCAAATCAAAGCAGGCTACCGGCTCGGCTGTCAGGCCAAGGTAAAGGGCGACCTCTCAATAAAGGTGCCAGAATCTGTAATGGGTGTCAAGGAATGGGAGTGCACAGTCATCAGCAATAAGAACGTGGCATCATTCATTAAGGAGTTCAAGGTGGCCCTGCCTCCAGGCGAACACATGGACTTCGAACCAGGTTCGTACGCGCAGATTCGCATCCCTAAATACGACATCGACTATGATCGCGACATGGACAAAAGTCTCATAGGCGACCTATACGTACCTACATGGGAGAAATTCGGCATCTTCGGCCTCAAGCAAAAGAACGACACCGAAACCATTCGTGCATATTCAATGGCCAACTATCCTGACGAGGGCGACATCATCACACTTACTGTACGTATCGCAACACCGCCATTCAAACCAAAGGAACAGGGTCCTGGTTTCATGGACGTGCCGTGCGGTATAGCATCTACTTACATCTTCTCGCTCAAACCAGGCGATAAAGTAACGATGTCGGGTCCTTACGGAGAGTTCCATCCTAAGTATGGCACCGGACGTGAGATGATTTGGGTAGGCGGTGGTGCAGGTATGGCTCCGCTACGTGCACAGATTATGCACATGCTCAAGACACTGCACGTTCGCGACCGCGAGATGCACTACTTCTATGGAGCACGCGGCATTGACGAGGTGTTCTTCCTCGAAGACTTCCTCGAGCTTGAGAAGGAATATCCGAACTTCCATATGCACCTTGCTCTCGACCGTCCTGACCCGAAAGCAGACAGCCTCGGTGTGAAATATACCCCGGGATTCATTGCCAACGTGCTGGGAGATACTTACCTCAAGGCTCACGAGGCTCCGGAAGATGTTGAATACTACCTCTGCGGACCTCCAATGATGGCAAAGACGGTGCTCGACCTCCTGCACTCGCTCGGAGTTGAAGACGACATGATTGACTTCGATAACTTCGGATAAGCCAATATAACATTAAGGTGTCGGGAATACTGTGAACCCGACACCTTTTTCTTTGATGATAGAAGGACATACACCAATGACGTTTATAGGTAAGGCTCGACTCATCGCTGCTGTTATTCTGGCAATATGTTGTATGTCTGATGCCATGGCCCAGACATCCCGTCGCGACTCATTGCGCCATGCAATGCGGTTACGGGTCATTGCTGTGGATAGCATGATGGCAGTACGACGGCAACGGACGAACTCCGATACAACCTATATACGTCGCCCCGATTCGCGTTTTACCATCAAGGTGCGTGCCAATATCAGTGGAATGTCTGTCAAAGCCGAGGACTATGGGAACGACGGGTCGGGGTCGGCCGACATATCGACCGATAATAAGGCAACAATCAGCGTGGGTGTCAACTACAGGGGCATTGCGGCTGGAGCTGCACTCAATCCAGCCAGCCTCAGTGGCAGGAATAAGGATTATGAAGTCAACCTCAATGCATATAGCAACCTATATGGCGTAGATATGGTTTATCAGTGGTCGAAAACACTTTCCGGAACGGTTAATGTGGATGGTAATGATTATTTTCTAGAACGTGGTTTCTTTGACATGAAGATGTTAAGCATAAATGGGTATTATGCGTTTAACGGACGACGTTTCTCCTATCCGGCCGCTTTTACTCAGAGTTATATTCAGCGTCATAGTGCCGGCTCATGGCTGGCAGGTTTCTCCTATCTGGGCGGAAGGTTGAAGGTTGGCAGTGAGGACAGCGAATATAATGACTATGCAATATACATGGGGCATCTTGGTATCGGTGGAGGTTATGGCTACAACTTCGTCCTGCACGGCAATTGGCTGATTCATATATCGGCTCTGCCTACATTGGTGGTGGCCAACTTCAGCAACATAAAGGTTGAGGGAGAGCATCACGATGCCACATTCCATTTCCCTCATTTCATCTTGGCCGAGAGGGCGGCCGTGGTTTATAACTTCAGCGAGCGTAATTTCGTGGGTGCAACTATGGTGATGACCAACTCGTTGCAGAAATCGGGCAGCAGTGTCATCAACCTGCAGAAGTGGAGGGTTCGCCTGTCTTTCGGCCATCGATTCTGAATACTCCCTTCATCATTTATTCCAAATCGGTCATTAGCGTTTTGATGATTTTAAGTTTATTTCTGCTGTATGTTATGTATGACCCGAATCATGCACCTGACTGTTGTATGCTGTCGATGCGGAGCCGCAGTATGCCTGCCGGCACTTTCGCTTCTACCACGTCGCCTGCACGTTTACCCATGAGCGCCTGTGCTATGGGCGACTTGATGGACAGCTTATTCTCGGCGAGGTTGGCTTCGTGTGGGCTTACGAGTGTGTAGGTCATCGGTGTGTTGGTGTCGAGGTTGGTCATACATACTGTTGTCAGCAATCTTACTGCATCGGTACCGACGCCCGAAAGGTCGATAACCCTGGCATATTGCAGCACTCGTTGCTTGAACCGTATCTTGCCCAGCAGGCGCGACTGTTCGCGGCGGGCGGCATGATACTCGAAGTTCTCGCTCAGGTCGCCTTTCTCGCGTGCTTCAACAAGGGCTTCCTTCACTTTGGGATATTCCACATATTCCAGCTGATACAGTTCGGCTACAAGTTTGTCGTAGCCTTCCTTCGACATGTATTCCATACTCTGTTGATTGACGGTGTCTTGATGATTTGTAATGCAAAGTTACGAAATTTATTCGGGTGTATGTATTATATTTCGATGAAATGAACTAAATTTGCAGTGAGAAATACTGATAACTGAATCAATGAGGAATTTACTTACACGCCGTAGCATACGCAAATATTCGGCTCGTCCTGTAGATGAGGCTCTCCTGACACGTCTGCTTGATGCCTCTGCACGTACTCAGACGATGGGTAACCTGCAGCTATATTCGGTGGTGGTCACCCGTTCGGCCGATATGAAGGCGAAGCTGGCTCCTGCACATTTCAACCAACCGATGGTGACCCAGGCGCCTGTGGTACTCACCGTCTGTGCCGACTTCAACCGCACCACCCAATGGGCGCTCAACCGCAAGGCGCATCCAGGTTACGATAATCTGCTGTCGTTTCTCAATGCGGCTGCCGATGCATTGCTCTATACGCAGACGCTTTGTAACCTGATGGATGAGGAGGGGCTGGGCTACTGCTTCCTTGGTACCACCATCTATCAGCCGCAGCAGATAATTGATATACTCCAACTGCCACGTCTCACCTTCCCTGTGGCGACGCTCACTGTGGGTTGGCCCGACGAATGTCCGGCACAGTCCGACCGCCTGCCGGTATGCAGTTTCGTGCATCATGAAACATATCGTGACTACACAACCCAATCGATTGATGCGTTCTACACAGCCAAGGAGCAGTTGGAAGAGAACCGCAGGTTTGTGGAAATAAACGGAAAGGAGACCCTTGCACAGGTCTTTACCGACATACGCTACACGCGTGCCGACAACGAAGCCATGTCGGATGCCCTTCTGCAGGCATTGAACAAACAGGGATTCATCACCGAGAGTGTACAGTAAAGACATTATGAGTGCATAGCAAAACCCTTTTGCATGCGGAGTAATTTGCCTGCGGGTGTACAGGTATTCTTAAAATTGTGGGGCAATTTATTAAAATTCTGAGTAGGATTTATTAAAATTGCGCCACAATTTATTTAATTTGTCGCCACAATTTTAAGAATGCTTTTACACTCGCAAGGTTTTTCGTATATATGCACGGCAAAAATAGTGCGTATCCGCTGCTGTTTACTTATTGAAGTTCCAGATGTCATGGATAACAGATACACTCTCTTTGCCTGGTACGACAAGTGGCGGATTACCTGCATATATAAGATAACATTGTTTGGTTGAGACAAAAAATGATGCACCGACAGCAGAAAAAAATGGAGAATGCTTGTCGTGTCGGCAGAATTGTGTATATTTGTAACCGAATAGTGACCGGATGAACCGCAGAACATCATCAGAGATACATAATAATTACAATATAAACAATATATCGCAAAAAACATCAAAACGTATGAGACACTCTTACACCCTGCTGCTGGGCTTCGTGCTGACCTGCGTGTTGGCAATATGGCCCGCAAACAAAGTCACGGCTCAGACCTATGAGCAGATGACCAACCTGCCTACGCTCTACGTAGAAGTAGCAAACAATGCAGCTGTGACCGACAAGAAAGTATGGAAAACAGCCACTATGACCCTGGTGGATGCCGATGGGCAGACAACCGCCTCAATGCAAATACGCTGTCGCGGAAACTCCACATTCACTGCCAGCAAGCTGAAACTGGCATACCGCATGAAATTCGACGAGCCGATAGCTCTGCTGGGCGAAGGACACGCAACCGCCCACAACTGGGTGCTCATGGCAAACGCCTACGACAAGACAATGCTGCGCAATGCACTCACATCAAACGTGCTTGCATCATTCCTGGGTATGCCGTTCTGTCCGGGAGCACAATTCGTTGACTTGGTACTCAACGGCACATATCAAGGAACATACCAAATTACCGACCATCCAGAGGCAAACGACGGCCGCCTCGACCTGGGAAGCGAACTCGACAGCAAGGTCACCGACCGAGGATACTTCCTCGAAGCCGACGGCTGGGAAGACCACAAATGCTTCAAGACAACAACAAACCAAGTGCCTATACGCGTACACTCGCCAAAAGACGGCGAATACACCAATGCACAGATTACCTACATCTCGAGATTCGTCAACCAGTTTGAAACAGCACTCATGGGGTCAGACTTCCGCGACCCTGAAAAAGGATACCGCGCTTACGTCGATTCCGTCTCGCTGGCCAACCTGTATATCGGCACCGAGATGTGTGCCAACCCCGACGGTTTCTACAGCATGTACATGTATAAGAAAGCCGGCGACAACCACCTCTACTTCGGCCCTATGTGGGACTACGATATAGCCTACGGAAACGACTACCGTAAGGGTGACACATCAGAAAGCCTTATGAGCGACATCGGCTTTGGAGTGGCCCGCACATGGTGGGCACGCATGTGGGGCGACCCATGGTTCCGTCAACTCATCAACCGCCGCTGGACCGAACTACAGGAACAAGGCCTCGAAGCACACCTGCTGGCAAAGGTAGATGAGATGGCTGCAGAAATAGAAGAGTCGCAGAAACTGAACTACAAGAAACACAGCCTGACGACAGTGGTGTATCACGAATGTGTGACACACAGCACATACG
Organism: uncultured Prevotellaceae bacterium; assembly: GCA_937915745.1. Taxonomy (GTDB): domain Bacteria; phylum Bacteroidota; class Bacteroidia; order Bacteroidales; family Bacteroidaceae; genus Colivivens. Next base: position 31,650 of record CALGGJ010000032.1, read on the forward strand.
CTGAATACGTGACCGACCTTAAGAACTTCATACAAAAACACACCGCATACCTCACCAAGACCTTTCAACTCAAAGCCGCTGAACCAGTGAGCGAAGACGGCACATTCAAGTTCATAGACAACTACTACTACCGCATCAAAAACGCCAACAACAACCACTATGTCGATATCTCGGGACAATCGACAGCAGCAGGCGCCATGGTATGCACCTGGGAAGAGAATACATCGTGGCTCTCACAACAATGGACCATCAAGAGTGTGGGAGGAGAGTACGTACAGTTCATCAACCGCCTCAGCGGAATGGCACTCAACGACCCGACACCAGGCACAACAATGTCGTCAACACAACTCAATGTCGTCGATGCCGACTCAACAAGCGACAGCCAACTCTGGCAGGTGGTTGACGCGAACGGTACAGGAGTATATAACATCATCAACAAGAAAACCCAGTTCGGAATGAACAACAACGGCGGTTCATCTGCAAACGGAAATAAGGTGATAAGCTATACAAGCGACGGCAAAAACGCTACAAGTCTGAACCGTCAATGGTATATACTACCATACGAGGTGAATACCGACGATATCCTGCACGGTGGCGAAGAAGACATACCCGAAGACCTTAACAAAGACGGTGTGGTAGATAGCCAAGACGTAATGAGAATCTACGAATACATGCAGAATCATTGAACCCAAAACAGTCTAATGACCGATTTGGGTTGAACCCAAACGGTCATCAGGCTGCTGCGCCACAACATAAATGACCAAACAATAAAAACCATCCGGCAACACGGCCGGATGGTTTTCTGTTGTCAAAAAAATACCGAAAGGGTAGGAGATGTTAATCTTCACCAATAGTCTTCCAGATACCAGCTGCGATTACAGCACCTACAAACGGACCAACGATGAACACCCAAAGCTGAGCAAGAGCATCGCCACCGGCAAACACTGCAGGAGCGATAGAGCGTGCAGGGTTGACAGATGTGCCAGTGTAGTGGATGCCAACGAGGTGGATGAGGATGAGCGACAAACCGATAGCCAGTCCGGCAAAGTTGCCTGCACCCTTCTTCGAGTCAGTGGTTCCAAGAACAACAAGCACGAAAATGCAAGTGAGTACAATTTCGGCAATCAGACCGTTAACAACTGTGCCAGAGCAAGCATTGGCGCCTGTAGTTGTGCCTTCAGCCAATTCAGGACTTGTAGCTACGAGAGCATAGAGAATAGCTGAGCCGATGAATGCACCGATAACCTGGAACAGCATGTACATGCCGGCATCCTTGCCGCTGATACGGCCGGTGAGCAAACAACCGAGTGTGATGGCAGGGTTGATGTGGCAACCGCTGATACCGCCGATGGTATAGGCCATGGCTACTACTGCAAGACCGAACGCAACGGCTGTGCCGATTACGGATGCAGGATCAACACCGCAGTTTAGGCTTACGGCTGTGCCGCAACCAAGGAGTACAAGAACCATCGTACCCACCATTTCTGCTAAATATTTCTTCATTGTCTTAATGATGATTAATAGGGTTAATAAATGATTTTATTACAAACTTGTTTTACTTTATTGCAAACTTGCATACACATGTATCGCCAGCCGCATTCTTCACACGAGCCACATAGACACCGGCAGGCAGATTGCCTACGAACGCAGATGCGTGTCCGTCAGACAGGTTGAGGCTCGCTGCTTGTACCGTCTGCCCGGAGGCCGTGAAGATATTGAGTGCCGCAACTTGGGTCGATGCACTGTTTACCACAATGAAACCACTGCTGAACATAAGGCTCATGTCGCCAGCATGTGCAATGACTGTGCCGATGCTTGTTCCGTCGTAAGGTGTTGCAGGACTGACATACAGCGTGTCGTAGCTTGCAAGGATGTTGCGTGCTGCGATGGTAGGTGTATTCATTACATATACATCGTCAGCTCCGTCAGGGTAGCGCCCTACAGTATTTACGCCTTCGTGCAGTGGATATCGCAGGGTATCGGCCCATGCAAGGTCGGATGCGCTGATGAGCACCGAACCACCGTCGGCATCAAGCTTAAACGAGGTGTGAAGCTGTGATGTCGCATCGAGCTTGTCGCACCACACAACGAGATAGCCGTGTGCAGGGATTATGGTATTCACATCGTCGGATGATGGTATCTGATACTTCTGAGGCTTAGACTCGTTGTCGCTTACATACATGCCTGCAATGTCGATTTCCTCATCGGTGGTGTTGAACAGTTCAATCCAGTCGTTCCTCTTGTTGTATTCGTTCACATATATAGTGTTGGCTGCGCTTACTTCGTTGATGCGAACTGGGGCAGTGGTTGCGAGTTCGTCGGAATTGAGAGGCTCATATATGGCAATGATGTTGTGTGCACCACTGCTTGGAATGGTGTATTCGGATTCGGTACTTACAATATCGTCATCGCTTATTTCGTCGCTTATGACAACCGATACTGCAGCGTCGAACCAGATGTCTGATGATGTCTCGTTGCAGTTGTGTACTTCGAAGCAAATGACGTTTGTACCTTTGCGGAGTAACGACTTGTCGATAGTTATGGTACCCTCGTAAGGGTCGTCGCCTACCCATACGTTCTCGTATGTCTGCACATAATCGGCATATTTGGCTCCTGATGGCATGATGTATCGACCGACTTCGGTACCGTTGATGTAGGCAATCATGCCGTCATCAACCTGATATGTGATGATGTATTCCTCGTCGTCGCCTGGTGCGTTGTCGAGAGTGAAGTTACGACGGAAGTAATATGTAGGCTTTTTGTCGTTATTGTCGAGTACGGTGGTGGCATTTGACATCGGTTTGCCATCGTTGCCGAATCCGAACGGTGCATTTGCTGAGCCCCATCCTGTACGTATGTAGCTGCGCTCGGTCCAGCCGACGTCGTCGAGCGACCCTGTGATGTAGTAGCTCCATGTTGAGCCAAGAGGGAATATGTCTTTCGACTCGCGTTTCACGGTCTCTGCCTCTTGCCATCCCTTGAATTTATAGCCTGCAAGTGGTTGTGCGGTTAGTGTGACAGGTGCGAAGCAGTAGCCGTCGAACATAGCCTTAGGTATTTCGATGCCGTTGTAGCTCAGTTGTGCCGCACTTACGTTTGCACTTATCTGAAGTGTCTGCATCTCGGTGTTGCGCAGGTTGAAGGTGTTGTAGTTCTTCATCACGTTCATCATGTTTTGTTTGAAGTTGCCGGTGATGGCGTTGATGATACCTTGCGAACGCTCTTTGCTGCTGCCTACAGGGTCGTTACCTTCCCACCTTAATGCTGTACGTATGTTTTCGGCCATTTCGTTGACGATGCGTGTGCTTTCATTGTCGTCGCGGAATACGCATCCGCCTACTATGCAGTAGGTGTCGATGAACTTTTTCTTGAATTCCTCATGTTTGAGCATATTGAGGAATATGGTAACGAGTTCCACCTCTTTGGTTATGGATGAGCCGTTGTACTCCGGACGTCCGTAGAATGTGTGTGTTTGCTTGTTTTGGAAATCGTTGAAGATGTTGTTCCCGCTGCGATCGACGCAGTTGTCGAGGTCGAACACCACAAAGTGGAATTTGCCGTCGTTGCGGTCGCGGAATGCCTTGCAGTTGTTGTGAGGCCAATCCCAGTCGTTGAGGAAGAATTTGAATGCCATGTAGTTGACATAGTTGTCTATATCCACCACATCGCATATCTGACTGTATATATCTTCGTTCTGTGGGTCGGCGGCCAAATCTACGGTGAGGTTATACCAGTGGTCGAAGGCGTCGCGTGTGCCGCTTTTCTGCACATAGCCCGAATCGACGCTCATTTCGAAGCAGTCAATCTCGTCGGTATCGATGCCGTAGTTTGCGTATCCGTAGTGTTTGTTGCTTGGTTCGCGCATGTTGAGCATACCGAGGTACGTGCCGTTGATGAATACGTGTGTAGGCTGGTATGATTGCAAATCGAGCTTGAAACCGGAGAGGCGTGCAATCTCTTGCAGTGCTGCATCTTTCAGTCGATACTTGTTGTAGTTGTCGTTTCCGCCGTTACGCATCAGGACTGACTTGTTGCGGTTGTATGGTTTGTCGGTGAAGAATGGATAGTCGTATTTGTTTACTCCATATACGCTGTTGGCTTTCAGTTTGAACGAGCGTGGTTCGTATTTGCGACTCCATCCGCCGGCTATTGAGAAGTTGACTTCCTGGTTTACTACCTCTGAGTTTTCGACAAGGTATTCGAAGTTGACCGGACGGTCCCAATCCATGTTGAAGTTTCGTTTCGTGTAGTCTTGATTGGCTGTCTTGCCGTTGCTGCCCGATACGTACACACCTATGGTGTTGTCGTAGAGGTTGTCGGGGTTGGTAACTACTGATACTATTGGCAGGTAGTAGTTGCGGTCGCGGTATATGTATGAGCGTGTCACGACTCCACTTGGCAGGTAACCGTCTTTGAAGTATCGCAGGCGCAGTACTGTGGTTTGTTCTATATCAAAGATTCCGGTCTTGCTTTCTTCACCATTGTCGAGCGTTGGTGTTGTGCCGTCTGTGGTGTATCTCAGTGTTACGCCTACGGGTTTGTTGACGATTGCGCGGAATGGTGTGTCGAAGATCTGTCCGTCTTTGTTCACCTCTGGCAATGGCAGCTGCTCGGTGGCAAACAGGCTGGAAGCGTTCGACTCGGTTGGGGTAGGGAAGGCTGTGAAGCCCCACTCGCTACCGCCGTCGGTGGTGCGGGCATACGAAGTGCGCATTACTGCGGCAGGGTAGTCTTGGCTCACGATGAGGTTGCCTTCTTCATCGCTTATGTAGATTGTGCCGCCATCGATGTCGAGTTTCATGTTTACCTGTGTGTTAAGCCATCTCTCGTTTACATCCTTGCGTGTTTCGGCATGATCAAACCACAGGGTGAGGAATCCGTGTGCCGGTATGCTGCCGATCTTTCGTGGCAGCATGGCTTTTTTCAGGTTTGTAGGGTCGTCGCTCACCCAGTATGTGCCGATGTTGGCTGGAATGTCGGTTGGGTTGTAGAGTTCCACCCATCCGCCGTAGTTCCATGACGGGTCGATGAACATATCAACGTTGGCTGCCATGATTTCGTTTATAATCATCGACTCGCTGGTTCCGCCGTTGTTTACGATGGTCACGGTGCATGATGCCGTCAGTTCGGTTCCGTCTATTGTGGTTGCGGTGACTATGGCTGTACCGCACGACATTCCGTAGATGTTTCCGTTGTTATCGACGGTTGCGACTGATGGGTCTGACGACTCCCATCGTACACGTTTGTATGAGGCATCGTCGGGTGCTATTATTGCTGTCAGTGTTGCCGTTTCATCGATGTTCAGGTTCAGTTCTGACTGGCTGAGTGTGATATCCGTGGCTGGTATAAGTTCGCCCGAACGTTCGAGTGTCCAGTTGTCGAGGCAGGTCCATCCGTCGTAGTTGCGGCCCCATCCGCCGCCCCATCCGCCGCCCCATGGGTCGTCGTTGTTTTCTTCGTAGAGTTTGATACCGATAATGAGCGTGCCGTCGTCGCCCACATCCACTTCTACATAGTTGTGGTAGTATCCGGCATCAAACCAGTTGCGTGCTGATGCTTGTGTGTTTGGCACGTATCCTGCGTTATTGTGTGTCGAGCCTCCGCCAAGGTCGTTGTCGGTTGCGCCGCTCGACAGCAGTGCTACTAGTGTATATTGGTCGTCTGTGTCTGATGTTGCATAGAGGCGTGCTTTCTGATATTGTGTCGGGTCTGCGCTTGTGTAGCGTTGGTAGTCTTGTTGTTGGTTTCCTGAACGGTAGAATGCTTGTACTCCCACTCGGTAGCGACCCGGTGTAAGGTCTGTGATGTATTGATAGCTGTCGAATGAGCGTTGGTAGTGTTCGGCGTTTTCGCCTGGATTGCTGCTTATGCTGAATGTGGTGCCGCTCCACCCTGTACGTACATCGTTGTTGTCGAAACAAGGGTTTACGATATAATCGTTTGTCACATCAAGCCAGGCTTGGGCTTGGGTATGCAAACTCAGACTTAGTGCTGCCGATGTTACGAGTAATGGTAATTTGTTCATTGTATGTCCTTATTTTAAGTTTTGACTTGGTTAATCAGTGTTTGTTGTTTTACGACTGGAGTGAATTGCTGCCAGTACAGTTCATCGTGCAAATTTAAGGAAAAAAGTGATAGGTTGTTTGTGTTTATCGTAAAAAGTGGGTGTTTTTAACATTATGGTATGTGAAAAGGTGTGAAATACGTATGTGAAGTGTGTGAACGGTTGTGCTTGCAGTGGTTCAGTCGGGCAGGATGCGTCGTGCTCCCACGTATCGTTTTATGTAGTAGGCCGATGTGCCGAAGTCGTCGATTGTGATGCCTTTGGACACCGATGCGTGTATAAATTTGAAACTGCCTCGGCGTTTGTCAACGCTATATACAATGCCTACATGCCCCACTCCGCGCACTGATGATCGAGTGAAAAACACGAGGTCGCCCGGGCGCAGGTCTTTTTTATCTACCGAATGTCCCTGGGTGTATTGTGCAGCTGCCATTCGTTCGAGTTTTATTCCGAATTTTGCAAACACGTATGATGTGAATCCTGAGCAATCGAATGTGTTGGGTCCTGTGCTGCCCATCTGGTATCGTTTGCCTCGATGCCGTTCGGCTTCGCTCAGCATACGCATGGCAAGTGCGTAGGCTGATTCGGACGTCGAGGTGATGGTCCCGTCGTCATCTGCTTTCAGTTCTGTATCGGGGAAGTGGCGCTCGGTCAGTGCTTTTATCACTCGTGCCGCTTCGTGGGAGTTGTCGGCCACCGGACCTGTGCTGCCAGTCTGCTTGAATGAGTTGATTTTGGCCGATTTGAATGTACCGTCGGCAAACAGGCGCACGTCGGCTAATGGTGCAGTGCCCTGTCCGCCTGTGTAGCTCGTTCCGTAAGGCGTGCAGAAGTTTCCGAGGTCGTAGATTATGAGGCGGTCTTTGTATAGCTCGATGGGTAGGGGTTGTCCGAATCCGTTGCCATATACGATGTCGGCACCTGCGTTCACGCATGTATGTGCAAAGCTGACGGCTTGTTGCATGTGGGTTGTGGTGCGGGTTGGTGTGTGACTGGTGTGCATAGTGGCCATTGTTTCGTTGAGGCTGAATGCCACCACCACGATGTCGCATTGGTCGGCCAGACCTGCTACCATGTTGTGTATGAGAGTGGAGTCGGCCATCGATAGAGTGTGTATCGATGTGCCAAATGCGATGAACCCATATTTTGTCCCACTTCGTTCAAACGTATGGTAGTCGTGCATGGCCTTCAGTCCTGCAAACTCTATCTCTGCCCGCCGCATCGAGTTCATGGTGGTTTGCAAACCCTCGATTCCGAAGTCGGCCACATGGCTGTTGGCAAGGTTCAGAGCGGTGAATCCAGCTTCGCGCAGGGCTGTGGAGTATTCTTCCGACACACGTGTCAGTTTGTGCGAGCCGATGAGGTTGGCTCGGTTGGGTGTGCCGTCAATGTCGATGAGCACAGTGCCAAGTGTTCCGAATGCCACGTCGGCGGCTTTCAGATGGCTGCTCACTTCGGCAAACAGGTGGGCTACATCAAGTGGCTGCTCAGAGTGTGAGCCATAGTTGTTGCCAACGTTCACCTCGCCGGCGAACGCCAGTCGCACCTCGTTTTGGGCGACAATGTGCAGGGTCGATGCCAATAGCATGATGATGAGCAGTTGTCTCACGTCGTGGTATCTTCAGTTTAAGCAACTGCAAAGATAGGCATTTTTAAGTTATGGCGGGTGGACTGAAGCGGAAAAATTGTCAGTAAGGTCCAAATTTGCATGGCAGCCCATGTTTAACCGACGTTCAACGTGGTATTTACCGGCACTTGCTTGCAGCCAGCAGTCGTGGTGTGTTTTACGGCTGCGCACTCTCGGGTCTGTGACTGCGCACTCTCAAGTCTGTGACTGCGCACTCACATACCGAAGTCCGCGGACTTCGACCCTTAAGTCCGCATCTCTCGACCTCGTATTCTCTGCCACAACACAATATGCAGCCGTTGCTCTTGCCTGCCATCGTTTTGCACAGTCGGACGCATTTAGTTGGCGTATTTATGCAAAAAGATGAGGAAACGCTTGGTATATACGAATAAAAGGTGTATCTTTGCGGGCTGAATAAGCGCAGCGACGACCATACGAGAAATATATTATACATGTGCTATATTAAATATCAAAATATCAATAATCATCTATGAGTCAGAAAAGAGTTTACACTTTCGGTAACGGACAAGCCGAAGGTAATGCCAACATGCGAGAACTGCTTGGCGGCAAGGGCGCAAACCTTGCAGAGATGAACCTCATCGGAGTGCCAGTGCCTCCAGGTTTCACAATCACAACCGACACCTGCAACGAGTATTATGAAGTTGGACAGCAGAAAATCATGGAACTGCTCAACGACGACGTGCTTGCAGCAGTGAAACACATCGAGGGGCTGATGAATTGCAAATTCGGCGATGCCACCAACCCATTACTCGTGTCAGTGCGTTCAGGTGCTCGCGCATCAATGCCAGGCATGATGGACACCATCCTCAACCTCGGCCTCAACGACGAAGTGGCTGAAGGCATGGTGAGGAAAACACAGAACCCACACTTCGTTTACGACTCTTACCGCCGATTCGTCCAAATGTACGGCGACGTGGTGCTCGGTATGAAACCAGTAAACAAAGAAGACATCGACCCGTTCGAAGCCATCATCGAACGGGTAAAAGAAGAACAAGGAGTAGTTCTCGACAAAGACCTCTCAGTCGAGTCACTCAAAAAACTGGTGGTCCTCTTCAAAGAAGCCATCAAGAAACAGACCGGCTCAGACTTCCCAAGCGACCCAATCGAACAACTCTGGGGAGCCATCTGCGCCGTGTTCCGCAGCTGGATGAACGAGCGTGCCATCCTCTACCGCAAGATGGAGGGCATCCCTGACGAGTGGGGAACAGCCGTAAGCGTCATGGCAATGGTATTCGGAAACATGGGCGACACCAGTGCAACCGGTGTATGCTTCAGCCGCGATGCCGGAAACGGAGAAAACCTCTTCAACGGCGAATACCTCATCAACGCACAAGGCGAAGACGTAGTAGCAGGAATCCGTACACCACAACAAATAACCAAGGTCGGTAGCCAGCGCTGGGCAAAACGTGCCGGTATCAGCGAAGAAGAACGCATTGCCAAATATCCGTCAATGGAGGAAGCAATGCCACAACTATATGCCGAACTCAACGAACTGCAAGACAAACTCGAACACCATTACCACGACATGCAAGACATGGAGTTCACCGTACAAGAAGGCAAACTCTGGTTCCTGCAGACACGTAACGGAAAACGCACCGGTACAGCAATGGTCAAGATAGCAATGGACCTCCTGAAAGAAGGCCTCATAGACGAAAAGACCGCAATACTGCGGTGCGAACCACAGAAACTCGACGAACTGCTCCACCCTGTGTTCGACAAACTGGCACTCTCAAAGGCAAAAGCCATCACACAAGGACTGCCGGCAAGCCCGGGCGCAGCATGCGGACAGATTGTGTTCCATGCCGACGATGCTGAAAAATGGCATGCCGACGGACATAAAGTCGTGATGGTACGTATCGAAACAAGCCCTGAAGACCTTGCAGGCATGTCCGCAGCCGAAGGTATCCTCACAGCACGAGGCGGTATGACCAGCCACGCAGCAGTCGTTGCACGCGGTATGGGCAAATGCTGCGTCAGCGGAGCCGGAGCTATCAACGTAGATTACAAGGCTAAGACAGTCGAAATCGACGGAGTCGTATATAAAGAAGGAGACTACATCTCACTCAACGGTACAACCGGACAAGTTTTCGCAGGCGAAATACCAACCAAGGCAGCTGAACTCAGCGGCGACTTCAAGGAACTCATGGACCTCTGCGACAAATACACCAAGATGGAAATACGAACCAATGCCGACACACCACACGATGCACAAGTAGCTCGCGACTTCGGTGCAAAAGGCATCGGACTCACACGTACCGAACACATGTTCTTCGACGGACAAAAAATCATAGCAATGCGCGAGATGATTCTGGCCGACAGTGCCGAGGGACGCGAAAAAGCACTCGAAAAACTCCTGCCATACCAACGCGCCGACTTCTACGGAATACTCAAGGCAATGGACGGACTGCATGTCAACATCCGACTGCTTGACCCACCACTCCACGAGTTCGTACCTCACGATGAGGCAGGACAGCAGATTATGGCCAAGGAAATGGGAGTAAGCGTCGAGGAAATCAAAAAACGCGTACACTCACTTGCTGAAAACAACCCAATGCTCGGACACCGCGGATGCCGACTCGGAATCACATTCCCAGAAATCACGGCAATG
>CALGGJ010000033.1 GCA_937915745.1 uncultured Prevotellaceae bacterium
CTTATAGGGGTGTTTACAAAACATTCGTCCCTTTAACTTCTCTTTAACTACCCTTAACTCCCCTTTAACTCCCCTTTAACTCCCCTTCAGAGCCTAATATCAGATACACTCGCTACGCTCGGTATGACAGGGGCAGGCATGGGGTCTGCCCCTACTCTACGAATCCATCCATGATGACCGTAGGTGCGGCATTGTGGTCGAATGCACCGAGTTTATATCCTCCGGGTAGGCATTGTGGTTCCCAATAGAAGACACCACGGCAGCGTCCATTGGTTTCGGTTTGTGCCTCGTGTATGATTCGTGTCAGTTGTCGTCGTCCTTCTTCCATTATTTCGGGTTTGCGTTCGTTCACCTCAAATCCTGTTTCCACAATCATCACGTCACACTTATACTTTTCGCTCACATGACGTATGTTGGCCATGCAGTCGGTAATGATGTCGTCGGCGTTAAGCTCGGGATGTCCGTCCATTGCCCAGTAAGGATAGAGCGACATGCCGATCATATCGAATTTGCCGCCTCCCTTTACCACTATGTCCAGGTTCCAGTCATAGAGCGATTGGTTGTGTCCACGGTCGAGGTGTATGATAACGATTGCATTTGGGAACACTTCTTTCACTGCATCATATCCCTCGCGTATGAATCCAGCGTAGTGTTCAGGGTTTTTCTCTATATGTCCCATATCCCACAACAGTCCGTTTGCAGTCTCGTTGCCTACTTGTACCCACCGTGGTTCTATACCGTTGGCTTTCAGCAGCGACAATACATCTACCGTATGGTCGTGCAGGTCTTTCCTCATTTCTTCGTAGGTATGTCCTTGCCATGCACGTGGAATAGGTTGTTTTGCGGGGTCGGCCCACGAGTCGCTGTAGTGGAAATCGACCATGAGGTCCATGCCCAGTGCTTTCACCCGCTTTGCCATCAGCAGCAACACGTTCTTGTCGTTTGTCCCGCCGCGTGGATCGACCCACACTCTCATTCGTATGGCCGACATCTGATAATCGTTCTTTAAGAGTTCGAGGCATTCGCGCTCGTTGCCGCTACGGTCGTGAAATACCACCCCCGCGCGTTCTTGTCCGGGCAGGAATCCCACATCGGCTCCTTTCACGAAATCCGTACCTGCGGCTTCGGTCTGGGCCACCGACAGTTGCGCTGCCACCAACCACCACAACAGGACTGTTGCGATGTTCATATACTCCCTGCCCCTGTGTTTTCTGTTTATTTTGACAATCATGTACTTCTGCAGGTTTATCTGTTTATTTTTATACGCATGATGGTGAGCGACATTGGTTTGAACTCATAGTCAAACTGCTTGTCGAAGTGTCCGTATTGTGTGGTTTGCGGTGCCAGTTTCTTTGGTTGGTCAAACGAGTTCTCGTCGGTTGCATTACCGCTGAGGGTGATTATCTTTCCTGTTGGCATCACACCCTTGGTTCCGTCTATTTGGAATGTTCGGTTATATGGCTGGTCGGTTCCGTTGACAACCTTAATCACGATTTCTCCCGTCTCTTCGTCGAATCCGCTTTGGCAGAAGTAGCGTGTCTGACTGGCTGGCCTGGCTGTGACTGTCTCGTTTCCGTCAACATATAGAGTCACGCTCTCTGGTGTCACCACAAGCTTTATGTCGTACCATTTGTTTTCTTCCACCGTCTGTGGCACCTGGCGTCCCAGCACATCATTCGTACGTCCCTGCCGTATGGGTTGTACTGCAGTAGTGCGTCCGGTCCATCCGGCAATATTTGCAGCATATCCGTTCTGTCCCCTGGTGTCGAGTCCGTAGTATATGAAGAATCCCTCGCTGCCACCGAGTTTGCGTGCCTTGAGCTGCAGCGTATAGTTGTTGTCGGCAAATTGTGGCAGTTGTGCCAACGTGAGGGTCTCGTTTGATGTTTGTCGCAACACGTTGCCATCCACCGTCCATTCGCCTTTCTTCTGCTCCAGTTGGTTCGGGCTTATCGTCTGTTCCTTACCGTCGGCTCCCACTATCCTGATGTCTTTGTATTCACATTGTGTGGCATAAGAGCCCAGTCCTATGCCTCCTGCTGCAAATGTTCCGGTGCTGGCTGCTGTTGATGTTTCGCTCACGAATATGTTATATGTAGGGCGGTTCTCTGCCATCATCTGCTGCACATAGTATGATGCCCGTCCATACACCTGTGAGCTGTTGATGTGTATGAGGTTACAAGGCCAGTCGCGGTGGTTTTCGTTTTCAAACAGTGGTGCATAGCTCGCCATCTTCACCACGTCGCTGTTGCGTTCCATGCCCATGATGAATGCGGCCTCGCTGATGGCGGCCCTCAGGTTTCCGGCCCCTACCCCGCTGTTGCACGCATACTCTCCCACGTAGATATCGTGTGTGCGTGGTGCTTCGTCGAAGAGGTGATTGTTTGCGAAGAAGAAGTCGGGGTTACGATACCAGTGTGGGTCAACCATGTAGTTGCCCGGCATCTGCGACAGGAGTCGGTCGGTATGACCCAGAGTATTGATGAATGTGATTTGAGGGTATTCGTCTTTCAGTCGTGAGTATATGTAGTTGAAGTGTGTCACATATTCTGTCCCTACGTTTTCATTTCCTATCTCCACAAATCTCAGAGGGAAAGGGTTGGGATGTCCTGCCTCTGCCCTCATTCTTGCCCATTTGTTGGTTGCCGGGTCAGCCAATGCATAGTCGATGGCATCGCGGAAGTCCTGCACCACGGCATCGAGGTCGGCCTCGCTGCTGACGAAGTCGCCGTTGCGCACTGAGCACGACATACCGGCATTGTTGACAAACATGGCATCCATGCCGAGGTCTTCGCAGAACTGCAGGAACTCATGATATCCCATGCCCCAGCTGGCTCGATAGCCCCACACGTCCCATTCGCCACGACGTGTCATGGGGTCGCCCAGTGTTTCTTTCCATTTCACACGGTTTTCATAGGTTGCTCCTTCTACGATACAGCCTCCGGGCCAACGCATGAACCTAGGGTGCATATCGACCAGCATCTGTGCCACGTCGGCTCGCTGTCCGTTTTTGCGTCCCTTGAAGGTTTCTTGCGGGAAGAGCGATACGTAATCCACCAAGATGGTGCCTTTACGGTCGAACTCCAAGGCAAGAGCGCCCTTGCTGGTGGTTGCTGCCGACGTGAGCGTCGCTGTAAGTTCGGTCCATTCACCTATCTTGGGCGACTTAAACTCTTTCGTGCCGAGTGTTTCGCCTGTCTCGCTGTCGATTATCCGGACCGTGATGTTACCCTTGAAGTTACTGCTCTTCACATAAAACCGCAAGTCGTATTTCGAGCCCGACTTGAGGCCCATACCCCAATAGCCGGTATTTATCAGTCTGGCCTTTCCTCCTTTCTGTATCTCTGTCACGCTGAGTTGCATGGCATGTGGCGTGTTCTCGTGCAGTGGGGTCGATGGTTCTATCACATCGCCTGTCACGCTGCATTTCTCGCCTTCCACCTTCCATCCCTGCATCTTCTTTTGCTCCGTGTTCCACGCTATGTTCCAGTTGCGGTTGGTGCGGCGCTCGTAGTTCATGGCATCTACGGCATAGGCCCGTCCGTCGCGATAGGTCATGCTCGACGGCAATACATGTTCTTCGAAGCCGCGATTCTGAACCAACTCGGCATAGAGTCCACCGTCGCCGGCATGGTTTATTTCTTCAAAGAATATACCATACAGATTGGGCGAGACGGCTGCGCCTCGCTGCTCCAGGTCTATATGTATGTCTTGCAAATCGGTCTGTGCCGTCATGGTGAAGGCACTCGTCAAGAGGATTGTTGTGATAATCAGTTGTTTCATAGTGTCATAGTTTTTATTGGTATTATTGTTTCGGTTTCTTTCCACGGCAGTCGTTTTCCGCTTATCCCAGTTGCAAAGTTAAACTTTTTTTTCATATTCTTCACACTCCAGGCTCATAATCTTATCAAATAAGTCCGTACAAACTGTGTTTTCTCTTACATTTTGTACGAAACGCCCCGTTATTATCAGACTGGCACGGGGCCTGCCCCTGCGGGCTGCGACTCCGCACTCGCGGGACCATGACTCCGCACTCACGGGACCATGACTCCGCACTCGCGGAATCATCGGACTGGCCACATCTCACAACAGCACTTTATAAACCATCTTCACCACCCACCGGCCACGGAACCACGATGCGAACGCATGATTATAGTCGCACGACACACCCATGACATATCGCTGGCCATCTATGTAGTCGAACGACATTCCTGCACCCACCTCTGGCCGCAACTGGTCGGATGCCAACCCATCGAGACCACACATATAGCGTCCGCCGCCATATCCACGCACAGCAAACCTCACCGAGGGGTCGAGCCTCCACGAGTACTTCAGTCCCACATCGAGGTGGGCCAGCGTGAGGGTCGATGCCCCTGGCTGGGGGTCGTAGCTGTCGGCAGGCAGGTAATATGCCGTAGATAGGCCAAACATGGATTCTGCAGCCACATGTGCGTCAACAAACTGACTATACTCCACACCGGCTGTAAACATGCCCGACGTCGTCACCTTCGACTCCCGTCCCCACTCAGTACCGCAGGTAAGACTGATGCCCGACGGACACGTGTTATAGGCTACAATACGGTTGAAGTCGGCCATCGTGACCCGTGGTCGGCCAGATGTGCCCGTCGGCAACAGGCGGTCGGCCAGGAAATAAGCGAAGTTGGCAGATACCGCACCGATGCCTGCACCTATAAACAGGTCGCTCAGCCAATGTGCGCGGTGCCGCATACGCAGATACTGTGTGGCAGTGGCAGTGGCATATCCACCCACACTCACCCACGGACTCAGGTATCCATATTCCCGATGCAGTATCGTGGCACTGGCAAATGCAAAAGCGGCATGACGCGATGGCATGCTGCCGTCGTCGCTCCTGTCGGGACGTTCGACATCGGCCATCGACTTCAACCCACTCGATATACCGAATGTCAGACCAAGTGCCATAGTGTTAGACAACACCATGCGCGGCATCCTGCTCCTCGACTCTACACCCGCCACGCGCAGTCCCCATGTCACAGCCAGTGGCGAGAAGGCAACGGCATAGTCGGCCACACCAGTCATGCCACCAGCCTTCTCACCTATCTGCACACCTTTCAGTTTGCGATCGCGATGTGTCACGGCCAACCCACGTATCAGATAGCCTATGCCGTCGGGATGGAAACTACGTTCACGGCGCGACATCACGTCCTCGTAATCGCTTATCACATCACGCACCTTCTGCACACGTTCGGCAGCATCCACATATTGCTCCAACGTAGCCATATACGACGAGTCCAACGGCTCGTAATCCACATCGAAATCCTGTGCATGAGAAGCCATCGGCATCATGAAGATGAGCATCAGTGGTATGGCCTTGCGCAACAACCGAGGCCAACGTGCAGTGAGATAGAGTGTACGTACAAGCAGGTGTATGAAATATCCCACATACACCGCTTGCACACCGATATACCTGTATAAGCCTAAATAACCCAAGACAAAACCCAGTGCCGCATACAACATACAATTGCGTATATGCCGGCCGGCCGTAGCACCTATATAGATGCCGTCCCACATGAATGCAGCACAACTGACAAGGGGCATCAGCGTCAGCCAAAACAGAAACGGATGCGAACCCGTGATGACATTACTGTCGGATGTCATCATGCGAACCACAGCCTCGCCTCCACAGAAATAGATGGCAGTGAACATAATACCCACCCCCAGACACCAGAGAAACAGAAGGCGTACGGCTCGCGAAGTCTGCACACGGTTCTGCTCGCCAATGAAACGACCCACCAGGGCCTCACCGGCGTATGCAAACCCGTCTATCAGATAACTGAACAACATAAAGAGTTTCATCATGATAGCCCCTACAGCCAGCTCGTCGTCACCGTAAACCGATGTCAATGCAGTGAAACCTACATATACCACCATAAATCCAAGCGAACGTAGTATGAGGTTGCCATTGAGGCCCAACATCCTTCGCAGCTTATTCCACATCATGCTGCCTCGCAGGTTTATACGATAGAAGAACGAACGGTATCTCCCGAGCAGAAGGACGATGGCACATACAAGACCCGTGTATTGCGCAATAAGGGTACCCCATGCCACACCTATGGCACCCAGCGGAGTATAGACAGCCAATACAAGACTGGCAAGCATATTGACCACGTTCACCGTCACGTCGCAAATCATCGGACTCACCGTGTTTTGGGCTCCGATAAACCATCCCTTAAATACCATGAGCGACAGGGTAGCCGGTGCAGCCCATATCCTGACATTGAAATACTGGCGTGCAAACGCCTCGACCTCAGGCGAACATGGTACGCACCACATCACCAAATCGACAAACCACCACCCTGCAATCCACACCAGCAACGCACCGCCGACGGCTATCGTCATGTTCTGCGCGAATATGTCGGCCATAGCCTGGCGGTCGCGCCTGCCGAAAGCCTGCGCCGTCATGCCTCCGGTTCCCACACGCAGGAAGCCGAAATTCCAATACAGCAAGTCAAACAGCATGGCTCCAACAGCAATGCCGCCTATGGCTGATGCATCGGATATATGACCGGCAATGGCAACATCCACTATACCAACCAGCGGTACGGTGATGTTTGCAAGTATGCTCGGAATGGCCAGACGCAGTATGGTACGGTGCATTCTACTTCACAATTCCTTTTTCAAGATACTCGGCAAGATTGGTACGCACTTTCATGGCCGCACCTTCGGCTGCCACCTTGGCCATATCGCTATCGACCATTATGGTCACCAGTTGCTCAAACGAGGTCTTCGTCGGATTCCATCCCAGCTGCTCGCGGGCCTTCGATGGGTCGCCCCACAGATTGACCACATCGGTCGGACGATAGAAGTCGGGCGATACCCGTATGACTACATCGCCGGTCGATAACTTAGTATTGACTGCCGACAGCTTCGGGTCGATGTATTTGACGACACCTTGCTCGTCGAGTCCCTCACCACGGAACTCCAGTACGATACCGGCATGACTGAATGCCTGATATGCAAACTCGCGCACACTGTGTTGCACTCCGGTGGCAATGACGAAGTCATCGGGATGGTCGTTCTGAAGTATCAACCACATACATTCCACATAATCCTTTGCATATCCCCAGTCGCGCATCGACGACAAATTGCCGAGATACAGGCAGTCTTGCATACCCTGGGCAATACGTGCTGCAGCCAGGGATATCTTGCGTGTGACGAATGTCTCGCCTCGGCGTTCGCTCTCGTGATTGAACAAGATGCCCGAACAGCAATACATGCCGTAGGCCTCACGATATTCCTTCACTATCCAGAAACCATACAGCTTTGCAACGGCATACGGACTGTACGGATGGAACGGTGTCGTCTCACTCTGCGGCACCTCCTCCACCTTGCCATAGAGTTCAGATGTGCTGGCTTGATAGATGCGGCATGTCTGGTCCAGACCACACACACGCACTGCTTCCAATATGCGCAACACACCCGTAGCATCTATATTGGCCGTATATTCGGGCGAGTCGAAACTGACCTGCACATGACTCTGCGCAGCAAGATTGTAAATCTCGTCGGGACGCACCATACCCACCACCTTGACCAACGACATCGAGTCGCCCATGTCGGCATAATGCAGGTGGAAGTGCGGACGACCTTCGAGGTGGGCTATACGCTCGCGGAAATCAACACTGCTGCGACGTATGATTCCATGTACATCATATCCTTTGTCCAGCAGGAACTCCGACAGATAGCTCCCATCCTGTCCCGTAATACCTGTTATCAATGCTGTTCTCATCTCTTGTTAAGGGAACTAATATACAGATTGTTTTTAGTATGAATATCCTTATATCAAGGCACGAATATTAAAGCACGCCCCTTGGGCTTAAAGCACGAACGGAGTATCGAAGTCGGCAAGCACCGGGTGGCGTATGTCTTTGTCGCTCAGTATTGCCTGCCCTTCCGGTATCTGCCAGTCTATGCCAAGGCTCTTGTCGAGTATTGATATGCCTCCATCGGCTTGCGGAGCATAGTAGTTGTCGCACTTATATTGGAACACAGCTACATCGCTCAGCACCGCAAAACCATGGGCAAAGCCATGGGTTATGAGGAACTGACGGTGGTTGTCCTCGCTCAGTTCCATAGCTATGTGCTGTCCGTACGTGGCCGAACCCCTCCTTATATCTACCGCAACATCGAGCACACGGCCCTTCACACACCTCACGAGCTTAGCTTGTGTGTATGGCGGCCGTTGGAAGTGCAGGCCGCGCATCACCCCGAAAGATGACATCGACTCGTTGTCCTGTACAAATTTGATGGTATGCCCCAGGAGCGGGACGATCTGTGCATCGAAGTCGCGCTGCGAGAAACTCTCGAAAAAATAGCCTCGTGCATCGTTAAACACACGTGGTTCGACGACGAAGATGCCCTGTATGCTGGTTGGCGTTATGGTCATAGTGGTTGTTTATTGTTGATGTTGGCAATGCAGATGCGCAGGCTGTCGGTCCAGTATGGCACCTTGATGCCGAATGTCTGTTTTATCTTAGTCTTGTCGAGCACAGAGAAGGCCGGACGTTTCACTGGCGACGGGAATTCATCGGAATGGCATGGCTGTATGTCACAATCGTGGTGACCCGCATAGTCGGCTATCATCTTCGTGAAGTCATACCACGAACATACGCCTTCGTTACTGAAATGATAGACACCCGAATGAAGATAGGCTGACGCTGTGGGGTTAGCGGTCGGCGTGTCACCAATTCGTGACAATCGTGTTCGTCTATAGTCCTCGACAACCGTGGCTATGGCTTGTGCCAGGTCGTAGGCGTATGTAGGCGTACCCACCTGGTCGAACACCACCTTCAGTTGTGGTTTGGTGGCCGTAAGTCCCAGCATGGTCTTGCAGAAGTTCTTGCCAAACTCTGAATAGAGCCATGCCGTACGTATGATGACGTGGTCGCATCCGGTCCGTACTATGCGTTGTTCGCCGTGCAGTTTGGTCAGGCCATACACACCGGTCGGCGTTCCTTGTTGGTCTTCCTTGCATGGGGTGTTGTATGGTTCTTTGCCAAACACATAATCGGTAGATATCTGTATGAGCAGTCCCCCTGCTTCTTTCATGGCCACGGCCAGGTTCTCGGGTGCTTCGGCATTGAGTTTCTCGGCCAGTGGCTGGTTGGTTTCGGCAGCATCCACATTGGTATATGCGGCACAGTTGACCACAACCTGCACGTCCCTCTCCCTCACGATGGCCCTCACGGCATCGATGTCGGTGATGTCGAGATACGTGGTTGTCAGCCCTTCCACTTCGTTCACATCGGTGAAGATGTAGTTGTCGCCGGCCTGACGTGCAACGATACGCATCTCGTTGCCCAGCTGTCCGTTAGCACCTGTCACAAGTATGTTCATATTTCGCAAGTTGGTGTATAACACAAACCCTTAAATCGGAGATTGGGAATCAGTCCATGTCGCTGACCGCTCAACGCTAATCGTTCATGAGCGTGCCTGAATTGACCTCCTCTTTGAGCTCGTCGATAACCTTGAGCAGATATTGTCCGTATTGGTTTTTGAGCATGGGTTGTGCCAGTTGGCGCATACGGTCCTCGTCTATCCATCCCTGCCGGTATGCTATACCTTCGAGACAGGCAATCTTGAGTCCCTGACGTTTTTCGAGCACTTCCACGTATGTCGATGCTTCGGATAGCGAGTCGTGCGTACCGGTGTCGAGCCATGCGAATCCCCTTCCCAGCGTCTGCACCTTCAGTTCACCGTCGTTGAGGAACCGCTGGTTGACGGTTGTGATTTCGTATTCGCCACGTGCCGACGGTTTGATATTCCTGGCCACGTCCACCACTTTGTTTGGGTAGAAATAGAGGCCTACCACCGCGTAGTTGCTCTTTGGTTTGGCAGGTTTCTCCTCGATGGAGAGGCAGTTGCCGTTGCGGTCGAACTCGGCCACACCATATCGTTCGGGATCGTTCACCCAGTAGCCGAACACGGTTGCTTTCTTCTCCACCTCGGCTGTATGCACGGCCTCTTTCAGCATCTTGGTGAATCCGGTTCCCTGGAATATGTTGTCTCCCAGCACGAGGCACACGCTGTCGTTGCCTATGAAGTCGGCTCCGATGGTGAAAGCCTGTGCCAGTCCGTCGGGCGATGGTTGTTCGGCATAGGTGAAGTGTACGCCGTAGTCGCTGCCGTCGCCCAGCAGTCGTTTGAATCCTGGCAGGTCGTATGGTGTGGATATGACGAGTATGTCGCGGATGCCGGCAAGCATCAGCACGCTGATGGGATAATACACCATCGGCTTGTCGTAGATGGGCATGAGCTGCTTGCTGATGCCCTTGGTTATTGGGTAGAGGCGGGTGCCTGAACCGCCTGCCAACACTATTCCCTTCATTCCGTTCTGTTTAGTTTTCGTATCCGTTAGGGTTGTTCTTCTGGAAGTTCCACGAGTCGCGGCACATGTCGGTGATGTCATACTGAGCTTCCCAT
This sequence comes from uncultured Prevotellaceae bacterium, assembly GCA_937915745.1. Taxonomy (GTDB): domain Bacteria; phylum Bacteroidota; class Bacteroidia; order Bacteroidales; family Bacteroidaceae; genus Colivivens. The sequence goes on from CALGGJ010000033.1 coordinate 10,459, forward strand.
CCCAGTTCGGCCTTAGCCTTGGCCGGGTCGCAGTAGCATGTGGCGATATCGCCGGGGCGTCGTGGTTTGATGACGTACGGCACCTTCAGTCCGTTGGCCTTCTCGAATGCCTTCACCACGTCGAGCACCGAGTATCCGTGTCCGGTTCCGAGGTTGTAGATTGCCAGTCCGCATTTCTTTTGTATGGCCTGCAGTGCAGCCACGTGTCCGGTTGCAAGGTCCACGACGTGTATGTAGTCGCGCACTCCGGTTCCGTCGGGTGTAGGATAGTCGTCGCCGAACACACCGAGTTCCTTACGCAGTCCGATGGCTGTCTGTGTGATGTATGGCATGAGGTTGTTTGGTATGCCGTTAGGGTTTTCGCCTATGAGGCCCGACTTGTGTGCGCCTATCGGGTTGAAGTAGCGCAGCAGCACCACGTTCCACTCGGTATCGGCTTTCTGCACGTCTATAAGCACCTCTTCGAGCATCGACTTGGTTTGTCCGTAAGGGTTGGTGCAATGTCCTTTAGGGCACTCCTCGGTTATCGGTATCTGTGCAGGGTCGCCATATACGGTGGCCGACGACGAGAAGATGATGTTCTTGCATCCGTGACGGCGCATGGCGTCGAGCAGCACGAAGGTTGCGTTCATGTTGTTTTCGTAGTATTCCAGCGGTTTGGCCACCGACTCGCCCACGGCCTTCAGTCCGGCAAAGTGTATGACGGCGTCAATGTGGTTGTCGGCAAACACCTTGTCCATGGCTTCACGGTCGCGCACGTCGGCTTGGATGAACGGCACCTGCCTGCCAATGATTTTCTCTACCCTGCGCACAGCCTCGGGCTTCGAGTTCACCAGGTTATCTACTATCACGGTTGAGTGTCCGGCGCGGTCGAGTTCGACTGCCGTGTGCGAGCCTATGTATCCGGCTCCGCCTGTAAGAAGAATATTCATAGTTATTGTTTAGGTTTACTGTTTGTTTGTCGTTCAGTCATGTCCAGGGTCATTCCAGTGTGCCGTAGTACTGTGCATACCATTCGGCAAACTGTCGCAGGCCTTGTCGCAGAGGTGTTGAGGGCCGGAAACCGAAGTCGCGCTCCAGTGCCGAGGTGTCGGCGTATGTCACCGGCACATCGCCCGGCTGCATCGGCACAAGCTGCTTGTGGCTATCGAAGTCGTAGTCGGCCGGCAGCACACGGGCACGCACCAGCTCCTCCTGCAGTATCGTGACGAAATCGAGCAGGTTTTCGGGCGAGTTGTTTCCTATATTATATATATGATAAGGTGGGACGGGCAGTCCGTCGTCACCCTTACTGCGTTCGGGTGCATGTTGCATCACACGCAGCACACCCTCCACAATGTCGTCAACATACGTGAAGTCGCGCTTGCAGTTGCCGTAGTTGAATATCTGTATGGTCTTGCCCTGACGCAGCTTGTCGGTAAACCCGAAGTATGCCATGTCGGGACGCCCGGCCGGCCCATATACGGTGAAGAACCTCAGTCCGGTCGATGGTATGTCGTATAGCTTCGAATAGGCATGAGCCATCAGTTCGTTGCTCTTCTTCGTGGCCGCATAGAGCGACACGGGGTTATCCACCTTGTCGTCGGTAGAATACGGAATCTTCTTGTTCGACCCATACACCGAGCTCGACGACGCATACACCAGGTGCTCCACCGGATTGTGGCGGCAGGCCTCGAGAATATTGAAAAAACCGATGAGGTTAGACTGTATGTACGACTCGGGGTTGGTAATCGAATAGCGCACACCGGCCTGAGCCGCCAGGTTCACCACCACCGCCGGCCGGTACTTACCGAAAATAGTGTTCACGTCGGCCGCATCGGCTATGTCGGCGCGGATGAAAGTCCAACGTGTGGAGTCGGCCTGCTGCCGGCGAGCCAACGCGTCGAGCTGCTCCAGACGTTCGTACTTTATACCCACATCATAGTAGTCGGTTATCGAATCCACACCCACCACATGAATGTCGGCATACTCGTTGAGCAACCGTTTCACCAGGTTGCTGCCGATGAATCCGGCCGCACCCGTTACGAGCACAACCTTACCCGAAAGCGTTATGTTGTATTGAAGCATAGGTTTGCCTTTATGTTATAGACGTATGGGCGGTAAAACCCGCCTGTGTGACAATCGGCACAAAAAAACAGAGCCGCAACATTGTGGTCACAATTGTTGCAGCAGTGCTAAAGCCGTAGTGCTGCCCTTGCACAGGAGCTACAACTTTCGAACTTATGTGTGTGGAGAATATCGGAATCGAACCGATGACCTCTTGCATGCCATGCAAGCGCTCTAGCCAGCTGAGCTAATCCCCCATCATGGGTTAAACCGATGCAAAGGTAAACATATTTTTTCAATCCGCAAAGTTTTTTCATAAAAAAAAACATGATTTATGCACATAAACCCACATCCGCCACCACTAATGCCCCAAACAGTACCAATACCACTCCGCACTCACGGGTCCCCGCGACTCCGCACTCACACCGCCGCGACTCCGCACTCACACCGCCGCGACTTTGCACTCACACCACCGCGACTCCGCACTCACACCACCGAGACTCCGCACTCACAACCCCGCGACTCCAGCCATCGTCATCATTATAGTCTCTCTAACCTCTAACCTTTAACCTTTAACCTATAACCTTTATATCCCCTCTTCCTCCATAAATTTAGCACCAAAAACAAAAAAAGTACCAACACTTACCTTATATGTCACTTTAAATTTGTACCTTTGCGCGCAGAATAGTCCGCTTCCACCCCAAGAAGCGGCAAGCGACATACACAGATGCAGTCTTCAACCACTGACACCATCACCCTCTTGGTTCCTGCCACCCAGCGGAAACCACATACCGGAGGTGTACCCACACCCCACACCCCACACCCAACACGTCCCCACTTCCTCCGTGTCCATCCCCGCTATCCGTGTTCGCTATAATTAACGTTAACGTCATCGTTATCGTCCCCACCTCATCCGTGTCCATCCCTGCTATCCGTGTTCGCTATAATTAAGGTTAACGTCATCGTTATCCACCCCCTCCGTGTCCATCCCAGCTATCCGTGTTCGCTATAATTAATGTTAACGTCATCCTCATCCGTGTCCATCCCCGATATCCGTGTTCGTCATAATTAAGGTTAACGTCATCGTTAACGTCGTCCTCCTCCGTGTCCATCCCAGCTATCCGTGTTCGTCATAGTTAACATCTCTCCAACCACTACCCAACTCGCCACATGGGGGGGGGTATTTTTACACATCCCCACACTATTCGAAAAGGTCTATCAAGAGACACGGGCCATTGAACTGAAAAACCAAAACATTCCTTTCGAACGCGAAAGGAGGTTTGATTTACTACAGAGAACTATCAGGGTACTCAATTCTAATTTATTGTAGGGATTCCGAAAATGCCCTAAAAGACGAAAAAAGACGAAAATACAGTTTTCGGGTATTTCGAAATTTTAGGAAGTGTTCGGGATAAATTGCAATTTGGGGATTCCGAAAAAGTACGAAAAGCCGAAAGAAACGAAAATTTTCGGGGAGTTCGCTATTTTAGGAATTGTTCGGGATTCATACTAAGATAAATTTGGAATAAACGAAACGACATGATAAACGTAATTGATACCGCCATTGAGGGCGTTAAGATTATCGAACCAAGGATATTTGGGGATAGCAGAGGGTACTTTTATGAAAGCTACTCTCAGCGGGACTTTGAAGAGAAAGTGGGGAGGGTAAATTTTGTGCAGGACAACCAGAGTTTCAGCCATTATGGTGTGCTGAGAGGACTGCATTTCCAGAAGCCTCCCTATGCGCAGAGTAAACTTGTGCGGGTGATTCAGGGGAAGGTTGTGGATGTGGCTGTGGATATTCGCAAGGGGTCGCCTACTTTCGGGAAGTATGTGGCAGTGGAGCTAACGGGTGAGAACCACAGGCAGTTCTTTATCCCGAAGGGCTTTGCTCATGGTTTTGTGGTGCTCAGTGAGACAGCTCTGTTCCAGTATAAGTGCGACGAGTTCTACCATCCAGAAGCGGAGGGAGCTATCATGTGGAACGACCCGGATTTGGCGATAGAGTGGCCAGTCAAAGCAGAGGATATAGAGCTAAGTGAGAAGGATAAACGCCATCCTTTGTTTAGAGATTTTGATTCTCCATTTGTTTATTAACGAACACGAATAACACAAAATTTACGAATCATTCGTGCTATTCGAGCAATTAGAGTGTTAAAATAGTAAAAGAGTATGAACGTGTTAGTAACCGGAGCCAACGGACAACTTGGCAATGAAATACGGATTGTCAGCAAGGGCAGTTCCGACCATTATGTTTTTACAGACGTGATGGACGCTACAGAGGAATCTGTCGCGATGCTGAAGAAATTAGCAGGAGAGGATGTTTGTATTGACACGGAGCATCTGGACATAACCAAACTTGACGCTATCCGTGAGATTGTCAAACGTGAGAAGATACAGGCCATTGTCAATTGCGCAGCCTATACCAATGTGGATGCAGCAGAGGACAACTATGCCTTGGCGGAATTGCTTAACACTAAAGCGGTTGAAAACCTTGCGTGGGCGATGAAGGAAACAAATGGTTTGCTTATTCATATTAGTACAGACTATGTGTTTGGTGGAGACCCTTATAATACTCCTTGTAAGGAAGACCAGAAGGGAACACCTACAGGGGTTTATGGATTGACTAAATTACACGGAGAGGAGGCTATACAGAATGTGGGTTGCGACTATGTGATTATCCGTACTGCTTGGTTGTATAGTGAGTTCGGAAAGAACTTTGTGAAGACCATGCTGAATCTGACGGCAACCAAACCGCAGTTGAAAGTGGTTTTTGACCAGGTAGGAACACCGACTTACGCATACGACCTGGCGCAAGTGATAACCACGGTTGTTGAGGACTATAAACGAACACGAATATCACGAATAACACGAATGGATGACACGCTAACCGCTAACCACTCATCGCCAAACTATTCCCACTCGGGAATATATCATTTCAGTAATGAAGGCGTATGCTCTTGGTACGATTTCACTAAAGTGATTCAACAAATAGCTGCCGAGGTATCTGCCCCTTCTACGTTAACCGCTAACCGCTCTTCGCTAAACTGTAAAGTATTACCCTGCCACAGCGACGAATTTCCCAGCCCTGTGAAGCGTCCAGCATACTCTGTACTGGATAAGACCAAGGTCAAAGAAACTTTTGGAATCAAGGTTCCGTACTGGACGGAATCCTTGAAGAAGTGTGTTTATAACTTGATATAAAAATATAACCAGATGGCATTGGACAATTATACATACAGAACATTTACCTATTTAGCAGGAGATTGGACGGGCGATAGTGCAGCCATCGAGATGCTGCATACATGGAACAGTGGGCATAAATGGGGTCTAAGTTTCAAGGATATTCATTCGGAAACACAGTCGAGCGATGACAGTCACAACTGCAGTATCAAGGCATCTTTGCGTAAGCGTATGAAGTTGTGCAAGAAATTTGTCATTGTCGTGGGAAGTGAGACAGCCAACCTTAGGAGCGGAGCGTGCTACACATGTTTCTGGTATAAAAAGCCCGATATGTATAATCTTATGCCAGGATGTTACTTGAATAACCATGTGGACAACCGCAGTTATGTGCAATTTGAGTGCGAGATGGCTAAACATGATTACGACAATAATGATATGGATATAGTAGTTCTATATAATTCTGTAAATGTTAATAGGAACTTATGTCCTGAGCCTTTAAGATGGGTGGGAACACATGCGGCAATGAAAAAGAAAGTGACTGACTATTTAGGTAACAATCATATCGAGTGGGATTATGATTCTGTTAAGAAAGCAATCGGTTAAGATATGAAGAGAGTTTTTGGTAAGCATTTCGCTACAGCTATAGCAGCCCTGTCCGCAACGGCAACCCTTGCCACTGCACTGTTTAATCTTGAAGGTATCAAGCAGTGTTGGATATATGGTGCTATAGGTGCTATAATTGTTCTAGCAGGGAGTGCAATCTATGCACTCTGGCAGATACGTAGTAAGAAAGAGATTGAATTGAACCTGTCATCAGAATTAAAACTTACTGTAAAAGAAGGCGACCTCTTTAAACAGAAAGGAGTGATATGCATTCCTTTCAACGAATACTTTGATACCCATGTTGGCGACGGGGTGGTTGGTAAAGATACTCTGCATGGCATCTTTATAAACAAGTACTTTGAAGACAGAGTAGGTGAACTTGACAAAAGAATTAGTGAGGCTTTACCTAAAGATGGCTTTGAGGAATGTAAACGTCGTGTTGAGACTTGCCCTACAAGGAAATATCCTTTGGGAACCTGCATCAGCCTTCGTGAGGGAGAAGACACGTATGTGTTATTTGCCCTAACTCACTTTGATTCAAATGACATTGCGAACGTAAGTCGCTCAGAGTTTACCGAAGTGATAGGAAAACTGACAAAATATCTCAATGACACGGTAGAGGACAAACCAGTATTTATGCCACTGTTTGGAACCGGACTGTCAAGAGTCAATCGTACGGCACAAAGAATCCTCATCCATATCGTAGATACCTTGGATTTCAATGACACTGTCACGATTAAGGGTGGAGTGAATATTATTATCAAATCTTTGAGAAAGGTAAATGTCAACTTGAATACAGTTGAATACATCGTAAAACAAGGTATTGTCGAAAAGGAACAATAATCAGATAATCATGTTTGCAAAGTTTAGATTGCCAAGCACAACCCTCACCTCTTATCTGAACTGGTTGAAGTCAACCTATAGATTGGATACGGATAAATGGACGTATGATGTCGAGAAGAAGAGACAAGAGTTTTATCAGGATCTTCTGGATACGGTATGGTGCGACAAGAAAAATGGAATTTTGGATGGCCGCAAGCTAAAAGAATATGTCTTTCCTACAGGCGGAGAGGGCGATTATGATGTTTTTATATCCTATTCCCATGATGACGAGGGACTGGCTTTGAAACTGGCATATTATCTTCAAGAGTATTGCTCTTTAAGAGTGTTTTTGGACTGTTATATTTGGCACAGCGCAGATGCTTTGCTGAAAGCGATAGATGATGACTATTGCCAGACATCAGACAAAAAATACTATAGCTATAAAAGCCGTAATTACTCAACCAGTCATGTTCATGCACTGCTGTCTATGGCAATCTTGGATGTGATTAATAAGACGGAATGTTGTATTGTCCTTGATTCCAACAACTCTATCAATCTCCATCGACTTGAAGACCCCAAACAAGCAGAGACCCTATCCCCTTGGATATTTGAGGAAATTTCGTTTATGCGGCTATTGCCCCAACGTTCCACGCGAAAGACCAAGTATTTCAGTCAAGGTGGTGCGCTTGAGTCATTAAACGAATCCAAAAGACTGAAAATTGCTAACCCTGCCGATTTTTCTGGATTTGAGGAACTCACAGGCGATGACTTACTGTACTTAAATTCAGATGGTGAGGATAGTTTGGATAAACTTTATGAAAGACATTCTATATGATAATCAATACTGAGTTATTCAATCGCCTTACTGAGCAGGCGAAAGCCTCACCCCGTTTGCGGTATGGTCTTGATATGCGGACAACGCCTGAAGACCAGAGTCAGCGTTTGCTGAATGCTTTGGAGCCGGGAACGGTGATGCCGATACACAGGCATCAAGATACTACAGAAACAGCAGTGATACTCCGGGGGCGACTAAAATGGTTGTACTATGATGAGCAGGGAAATGTGACAGATAGCTATCTCTTGGATGCAGAGGGTGACGTGCGTGGAATCAGCGTGCCGCAGGGACAGTGGCATTCTATTGAGTGTCTTGCTTCGGGTACTATAATCATGGAAAGTAAAAATGGCCCGTGGAAACCACTGGGCGAAGATGATATTTTAAGGAAAATAAAATAAAAATAATGGAAGCATCTATGAAAACCGAACGTATTGAATGGATTGATTATGCAAAATTTATAGCAATATGTTTGGTCGTTATTGGGCATATTACTGTTTTCCCCTTTAAGATACGTGAGCTTATCTTTACTTTTCACATGCCATTTTTCTTCGCTTTAAGTGGCATATTCATTATCAATTCGAAACAGCTTACTTGGAAATTTGTTTTTAAAAAGATAAGAACTCTTATACTACCGTATTTTTGCTTTGGAGTCATACTTGTTTTAGCAGAAGCTTTATACGGACATCTGATTTCTCACGGATGGGACGATACAGTAGATTATATGAGGCTGAAATTATTCCAGTTAATGACATTCGACAGGTATGGGAAACTCTGGTTCTTACCATGTTTGTTCGTTAGCCAAATATTTCTCCTACTTATAATGAAGGCATGTAAGGATAGACGAAACATTGTTACGCCAACCGTATTGGCAGCCTGCGGGGGGGGGTACTTTTAAAGTGCTTTTATAGTTTCAGACTTCCTTTTAGTCTGGATCTTGCACCCATAGTGGCAGGATTCCTCTATATGGGTTCGTTTTTCCCAACTATACTTCAGAAGTTGAAATGGCAGAATGTATTATTGGCATTGTTGATATTTACGTTGTCTTGTGGCCTACAGTTGGTCTATTATAGCAATGAATCTGCCTATATAGTTAATATGTGTCAAGGCGTTTTTGGTCAACCTGTTTTGTTTTTTATTACAGCAATAAGCGGAAGTCTTATATTACTTTTCTTCTCTTCAAAGATGAAGGTAAATTCATTGTTGTTTATCGGTCAAAACACTTTAGTGATATATGGGCTTCATAACATATTTAAGGACATTTATCCTATATTCGTTTTGAAGGGACTAGGAATGATAGGACTTGAATGCTCAAGTTTTATTGGGTCGTTTATTGCCGGAGTTATAGTGTTCATATTAACCATGTTAAGTCTATGGCCAATTATCAACATCGTGAACAGAAAGTTTAAATTCATGCTCGGTAAATTTTAATTATTAGGATATAATGAAAGTAGTACTTTTAGCCGGAGGGTTTGGCTCGCGCATAAGCGAGGAATCCGTTTTCAAGCCCAAACCGATGATTGAGATAGGTGGTATGCCTATCCTGTGGCATATCATGAAGGAGTATGCCTATTACGGGCACAATGAGTTTATCATCTGTGCTGGATACAAGCAGGAGTATATCAAGGAGTGGTTCGCCAACTACTTCCTGCATTACAGCGATGTGT
>CALGGJ010000034.1 GCA_937915745.1 uncultured Prevotellaceae bacterium
GCGGGCGCAGAACTATGTAATAGGCAGTGCCATTGATACGGATTACGATACGGGACCGAATTCAGTTGCAGTTGGAAGCAACGTAACCCTGGAAGTCGGCAGCTCGCTAACTATAACGGATAGCTTCACATGTCCTGTAGGAGCAACGATGACAATTAAGCCGTTAGAAATAACAACCTATTAATTTTAAAGACTATGAAACAATTTGCATTGATAATCATTTTTTCTTTTTTGATGTGTCCAAATGAATTAAGAGCTCAGGATTACTATGATATAATGGATGGTAATTCCGAATGGGTGTACTTTCTTCAAGCACATACGAATCGGCCTGGATTGAGAAGAATGGCAAGTATAGATGTTTATTGTGAAGAAGATTGCTTCGCGAGAATATATTTTGATGGTACTGATGATACCTACACTAATCTACATCTACTGATGTGCGAAGTGTTGGATTTGAAGGGAAACAAAGTAGAAGTTTCCAAGTTGTTGGCTAAGCAAAATCCATTTGTGCTTTCCAGATGCAGAGAGGATGCAGACAAAATATATGGCAACATGTATGTGGGCGAGACGAGATTTACAAACCATACAAAAACACAATACGAGGATTCTGATTTTTGGACCAATATGTTGCTCATTGACTTTGGATTAGATGTAGGTGATACTTTATATGTTGGCGACTTCAATAAAAAGCATAAAGCATGGAAGGCTCTTGTTGCTGACAAAAAGACAATTGTACTTAATGATGGCAGCCAACGAAAGCAGACAACATATAGTCTTGCGCTGAATACCTCTGATAAAAACACACCAACAGAGAATGACGAATTCCTCTTGATAGATGGTATAGGCTTCATAAATTCTGTGGATGCCCCATTCGGCATATATTATAATCACAGCGGATCAACAGAACTTTTTCATTGGTGGAACCTCAACTGCTTCATTCAAAATGGCAGGGTGGTATATATAGCGCCGCGCGAAGGGTTGGAAAAGGATGATGAGTATGAAGGCTCGACCCGTTTCCGCGATATGCCGTTCTATCCCGGCATTACTCCTGAGAGCGTGGCCGACGGTACATATACACTACCTTCAACGGTTGATACATTAGCGGATACACAATCATCGACGGATGAATCGATATATAACTTGCAGGGACAAAAAACAAACGCTCTGCAGCGTGGAATCAATATCGTTGGAGGTAAAAAAGTGATAGTGAAATAGCACTTTCACCCCCTGTGTATTAATGCTGGCAATTACAAGAGAGTGATTAAGCGACTGGAATACAGTGAGTAACAGTCAAATTTCGTCAAATTATAGTGGTACAACTTTCACCCCCTAAACATTTGGAGGGTATGAAAAAAGGCTGTAAATTTGCAGCCGGAAGCCAGCAAAGTTACGTGTTATTGCGTTTCTTGGGCAGCCGAAAACCGATTATCATTGCGACGCCAAGTGGCTATTCCGATTACAAACGGTAATGTCGAAGGCTGGTAGAAGGACTCTCCACCGACAGAAAAGTAGCTGCCTGTTGGTGCCTCTATCGGAGAATAATCCGATATGTGAACGACAATTTTATGTAAAAATGTATTCATTAACAAAACAAACTTGGTGGCATACTTAAATAGTTGTATATTTGCCATCGTAAAAAACTTAATGTCTATGAAACGAAAGGTTTACTTTCTCATCCTGACGGCAGTTGCCATTGGTGTGAATGCGCAGGTTAATAAGGACAAGACGCAGCGTCCTCAGACATCTGTGCAAGGAGGCATCACGACTATTCCCTTAATTATCCGTGGTGGCTCCCATCCAGGTTCTCAGGCTCCTGAGGGTGAGGCCCGTTTTGTACGCAACGTGGTCATGGAACCCGAAAATCCTCATTTCATTCAGATTCCTTTCGACTTGTCAACACTATCTACAGCGTTGAATGCCGACAAGGATGAGCTCTACAACACCCTCAATTCATGGTTGTTTACCCTGCCGGAAGTGGAACTGCCGTATGACGACGAGATGATTTATTGTCTCACCGACAATGGCTCGGCAGTATATTCCGGTGGATCTCGCGGCTGCTACTGGCTCGACAGCGAAGGCCGTGTGGTTGATGCTCCGAAGGAAGAGTGGGTATATGACGATGTTGATACCTTGGTCAGCGAACGCACTGCCCATTTAGTCTCAGAGTATCCTGAAGGTGTGTTAAGCTATGTGTTCGCATTTGATTCGTTGCGCACTGGTCTTATCCTCCGCGTCTCATCTGAGCTAGGAAGCCTGAAAGAGGGTGACGTGTGTCGTGCCGAATTTGCCTTACGCTATAACGACAAGGCTGTGACATTCGATGTCACCGTCAATGCCTTGTCCGACAGCCGTGGTGAGAGCATCTCGCTTTCCACCCTCGAGAAGGTGGGCGAGCAGACCCTCAGCGAGCAGTTCGGACTGATTGAGGGTCCGTACTACAAATACATCACGCTCGATGCCGATGCAGTGTGCAGGCAGTTCGACGGTGACGTGACGCTGGGTGGCCTCAACCTGTATGTCATGACCGACTATGCCAAATCACTGATAACCGACTACTTCTCCTATCACGATATGTGGGTGAAACTCGACCTTGAGGGTCTTGAGACCGTTGACACCAAACTTGGGCAATACTACAGCCTTGAATACAACCTCAATCCCGGCAGCGTGGATATATACTACACACCCCATGCCTTCTCGGGCGGTGAGCGTGCAAGCGGCTCGGTGTTCCTTGTGTCGGGCAACCAGTATTATGAGCTTGTGCTTGACTTTACGTTTGGTGAAGTAAACGACAGCCGCACCGATTTCGAGGTGATTGATACCGAGACCTTAGACGTGAAACTGATGCCGACCGGCACGTTCTATACCCACATGACATCGGGCGACAGCCTCTCCTATTCGTTAGTATCGACCCGGCTTGACATGTTGCGCATTGCGCAGGCGCTTGGTACGGAAACCCCGGTCCTCTTTGCCGAGCAGTATGACGAAGAGACAGGCAACGTTGTGTTTACCCGTAACTATACGGCTGGACCAGGCCAGGGCTTCTGGTTCTCCGAGGCGGGTGACGGTTGCCTTGCGAGCCGCATGAGCGACGAATGCCCTGTGGGCGTGTATTACAGTGGAGGCGAACTGCGTTGGTATGAGATGCCTGAGCAACCAAAGGTGGGCGATGTTCACAACCTGCGACTTTATCTCGTGAACATGACGAAAGGCACGGCCGTGCGTCTCGACGTAAATGTGGAATATGTGGAGACAATTTCCGATGTTGTGTCACACGTTGTGCGCCGCCTGCCGGTAGGAATGACCGTAGTGAATGATGCAACTGTAATCAGGAGCCTCACTCCAACCCTCTTCGAAGGTGGGGGAGCTGTTTACAACCTCAACGGCCAGCGTCTCAAAGCTCCACAGCGTGGGTTGAATATTGTTGACGGAAAGAAAGTCATTGTTAAATAATTCCTTGTTGATGCATGATTCAACACTTTGATTGATTCATGGCGCGCCGTGCAGATGTAGTGGTCTGCACGGCCTTTTTTTGTGATTGCGCACTCCTGCGCTCCGCTCCGTCGGTATGACTCCAATGAAAAGTCGTGCTATACAGAAAATCCATGCTATCTTGCAAGTGACTCATAAATAGAATCATCAAAACGCTGATAACCTATTTGGGTTTAATACATTTATGTGTGTGTTTCCAAAAAAAATACACAGAACTATTGTCAAGTACAAAATATTTCGTACCTTTGCATCCGACAAGGCCGGTCCATACACAGGACGGGGCGGGTCGAAAATACATATTGGAAAGAGACTAAATGGATACAAAACCCATGAAGGTCTCGGAAAGGCGTTTACGAACGTTATTCTCTGTACTATCAAACTTCGCAACCTTGATTCTTCCTACAGAGATAATGCAACGGAACGTCTGCGTGGGTGATATATATCACTTTGCGCTGTCATGTCCTTATTATACAATTAATAAGGTGTGACACGCACAGACACGTATATTATCACTTGGCGTGGGCTGGCTGCGTTGCTTATCCTTACTTGGGGGCAATGCGAAGGCCTGAATACAAGGGTAAGCGAGTGTAGGAACTCCCATGCCTTTTCTTTTTTCCGCAAATCCTAATCATATTACTAACGCCGAATTCGGGAGCAGGAGGCACGAGAAATGAATCCAGCGTAGAATTATGCGTAAGAACTGTTTACAGAGTGCAGTAAGTCTCACTTTTGTGGTGAGCTTATGTCTTACATTTATGGGATGTCCGTCCGACCCCGTGGTTACCGATGGTAATATCATAGGGACAATAACCAATGGCCTGACGAATGAGCCACTGGCTGGTGTCGAGGTCAGTCTTGTTAATAGTACAGGGAAGTCGGTGACAACCAGTGCTGACGGTACATACAGAATTACAAACCTGCCATCAGGAGATTACACCGTACAGGTGAAGAAAGCAAATTTCCAAACCACCAAGAAAGACGTGTTCGTCACAGCGGGACAAGATAACAGGCTTGATTTCATGGTGCAACCATCGGTGACATATGGAAATATAGTCGGCAAGGTGATAAGCAGCCGTACCAACGAGCCGTTGGCTGGAGTGGTTGTCAGTTTGCTCAATAATACTGCAGGTAGTATCCATACAGGTGACGACGGTATATATCGTTTTACTAATATACCAACAGGCGATTATACAGTACAGGCGCAGAAGGAGAACTACAACACGGAGCAGAAGCAGGTGACGGTTGCTGCTAATAAAGACAATCAGCTCGACTTCAGCCTGCAGTCCTCAACGGGACTGCTCGAACTGTCGCAGACCCAATTGGATTTCGGAAGCGACAAGACAAACCTATCTGTCAGTATCAAGAATACTGGCAACGCTGTGCTCAGCTGGCAGATAACGGAGGATATAGAGTGGCTCAGTTGCAACCCATCCAAGGGTTTGCTGCCAAAGGGAGAGCAGGTGTCGGTGGTTATTACCGTTGACCGTTCGTCGCTTACCAACGGAGAATACAAGCAGAGCATAGCCGTCAGCTCTAACGGCGGTGATGCCGTAATCAATATCAATATGGTGGTGTCGGGCATGAACGACGTGGAAATCAGTCCCGAGGCATTAGATTTCGGAGCAACCACAACATCGATGGAACTGACAATGAAGAATCGCACAAAGGGCAGTATAAGCTACACACTTACCCCTTCCAATTCATGGATTGTACCCAACAAGACATCGGGCAACTTCACAAACAATGAAATCGTCACTGTCGGTGTTGACCGCACAAAACTCGGTGCGGGCGACTATACAGGAAAACTTTCACTGAAAGTAGGAAGTCAGAGTGTTGACATACCTGTCAGCATGACTATCATACAATCTACTCCTCCAACCGTTTCCCTATACTCCGTTGATGATGTGACATACAACACAGCCAAGTTCCGTGGCGCGGTAGTGAGCATAGGCAGTTCGAAGGTGACAAGTCACGGATTCTGCTGGTCAACACATGAAACACCAACAACTTCGGACTCGAAATGTACACTTGGCGATATCGACAAGGCAAAAGACTACGACTATATAGCTTCCAACCTGCAACCAAGTACCAGATACTACGTACGGGCTTATGCCGAAAATTCGGTGGGAACAGCCTACAGCAGTAATACGCTGCAATTTGTGACGGGAGATGTACCTCAGCCACCATCGGTCGAGACCGGAGGTGTAAGCCGCATTACGACAAGTGGTGCGCAGGTGTCGGGAAATATCATAAGTATTGGTAATGAAGCTGGAATAACTCAATACGGACATTGCTGGAACACAAAGAGCAATCCTACTACAGCAAACAGCAAGACTGAGTTAGGCAAAGCCGATGCTCCGGGTTCATTTACCTCGACCCTCGACAATTTGTCTCCGGGTCAGACATATTATGTGCGTGCATACGCTACTAACAGTATAGCTACGGCATACGGCGAGGAAGTAACATTTACAACGTTGAAAGGCGATGTCGTTCTATCTACCAAAGGCGTTACAGATATAAGGACCAATCAGGCAATTGGCGGTGGTGTAATCAGTTCGACCGGCGGAAATGTCATCAGCGAGCGGGGTGTGTGTTGGAATACATCTGGAAATCCAACAGTGGATGACAATCATGCCGTGTCAGAAGATAAGACGTCGTCTTTTTCTGTGACGGTGACAGGATTGGTACAACAAACACAGTATTATGTCAGAGCCTATGTCAAGACCGATGACGGCAAGATATTCTATGGCAGCCAACTGACATTTACTACAAACCGTGAGGCCCAGGCGGCTCAGGTGGGACAAACCTCCGTAACCAACATCCAAAGTGTGAAGGCCACACTTTCGGCGGCAATAATAAGTACTGGCTATGGAACAATCAGCGATTGCGGATTCTATTATGCCACACATGCCGATGTTACTGCACAGGACAATAAGCTGAGTTGTGGAAAGAAGACAGGGACTATCTCGGTGGTGGTTGCCAATTTGGAACCGGCCACGACATATTATGTGCGTGCTTATGCAGTGGATGAGACTGGTGTAAGCCTGGGCGAAGAAGCGACGTTCACAACATCCGACCAGACTGACGATACAGGCAAAATAAACAGAGAAGGGTTTGGAGGAGACGAAGATTGGAATTGATAACTAATTATTTGTATAATAAAGATGAAAAAAGGTTTATATATCATCGCAGCCATGCTGCTTACGTTGGATGCGTGTCTTTCCGACGACATTGACACTCGCCAGGATGCTCAGTCTGATTCAGGTGTAGAGCACAATGCAACTTTAATTCTGGAAGGTGGACGCCGACCGTTCGACGATGACATTCAGACCCGGGCTGCATACTATGAAGGATGGAAGGATGGCGACAGGCTGTTCATCAAATTTAAAAATGGGAGCAGTACAGTCAGTGGCATTGCTACATACTCGGCCGATACCGACACGTGGAGCATAAGCTATTATGGTACGATAGTCAGAAATGCAAAGACGGCATGTACCGTTTATTATTTCGACAATCCAGAAAGCATGAGCGATACAGAAGTCAGGCTGTCGCCCGTTTCGGCTGTGTACGAAGATTTAAGTGCAACATATCTATGTCTGAGTGCAAACGAAGTGTATTTGGAAACTACATTGAAATGCAAGACGGGTAGGGTGAGATTCATCGATGTGGACAATTATTATGTGGGCACCGATTTCAGGATCGGGGGACTGAGCTGCTATACAAGATACGATTTCAATAACAACACGTTTGAAACATCTGAAGTGACTGTCAGTGCGTCGAGCCTTGACGAACTTGATGATGAAGACGACGTCTATCTGCCGTATGTGTATATGTGGTTCACCAATACTACGAGCCGACAAATCAACGTTTATGTCCTTGATGCATGGGAGAATGCCTCATATATCTATGGCCGCAACTGTGGTACGGATGTATTGGCAAAGGGACATAGCGGATATGTGCATATACCAACACCGAAAGCACGAAATGGGTGGACAAGAATGACCTACGTGGAGCCGAAGACCTACACCGTGAAAGGTGTAACGTTTCAGATGGTATGGGTAGCAGGAGGCACATTTCAAATGGGCAGTGAAACGGGCTATAGTTCTGAAACGCCCGTGCACGCTGTGACATTGGATGACTACTGGATTGGTCAGACCGAGGTGACGCAGGAGCTTTGGGAGGCAGTCATGGGCAGCAACCCGAGCAAATTTAAGGGTACAAACCTGCCTGTTGAGCAGGTGAGTTGGAACGATTGCCAGACATTCATCAGCAATCTCAACCAGCTCACCGGCCAGACCTTCCG
>CALGGJ010000035.1 GCA_937915745.1 uncultured Prevotellaceae bacterium
AACCTGCTCGAAAATAAACTTAAAATCATCTAAACGCTAATGACCGATTTGGGTTTAACCAAACTCCACAAGAATGCGGAACACCTTACCTGGATTCCGGCTCCACCACCGCAGGGCATCCAAAGCCGACTCGGGACGTACGACACGTGTGATAAGACAATCGGTAGGACAAGAGCCTTGTCGCAGATATCGGATTACGGCACGAAAGTCGGCAGGGTCGGCATTACGCGAACCACGCACGTCAAGTTCCTTCTGCACAAACAGGCGAGTAGGCAACTCAACATCGCTCTTGGCATAGCCTATACATACAACACGGCCGGTAAAAGCCACCTCGGACACTGCCATCTGATAGGTCGGGATGCTACCTACTGCCTCTATTACAACATCGGGACCAAACCCCTCGGTGAGCTGAAGTAACTGCCGGTGACAGTCGGTGCGGGTATTGACAATGTGGGTGGCACCCAATTCACGCGCAAGGCTCAGCTTGTCGTCATCGATATCGGCAGCTATGACTGTAGCTCCACGCAGGGCCGAACGCACTACAGCACCAAGACCTACCATGCCACAACCAATGACCAACACCGTATCGACATCTGTCACCTGAGCACGGCTGACAGCATGAAATCCGACCGACATTGGCTCGACAAGAGCACTCTCCAGGGTTGACAAACCGGCCGACGGAATGACTTTCTGCCAAGGAAGGGTTATAAACTCGCACATGGCACCATCGCGCTGAACACCGAGTGTCTGATTGTGTTCGCAGGCATTTACACGGCCACGACGACAACTGGCACAATGGCCACAGCTGGTATAAGGATTGCACGTTACGGTCTGACCCACATACAAGCCGGATGGTACGCCATCGCCCATGGCCTCAATCACCCCACCAACCTCATGACCTGGTATCACGGGATCGAGCGCCATCAGGTTACGACCCATAAAAGTATTGATGTCGGAACCACAAAATCCAACATGCTTGACTCGTAGCAAAACCTCGCCCGATGACACATGGGGTGTATCTATATCAACAAGACTACACTCCTGATGATGAGTAATCTGTAATGCTTTCACTCTGACATATTTTTAATGTATGGTAATGATGGTAAATTCCTGAATCCATAAAACGCTATCGCATTACCACCAAGAAACTGAGACTTCTCAACATCGGTAAGTTCAGCAGATTTCAAAACAAAATCATACGACATGCGATAGGTTATGGCTGTAATGGTGCGTGGATAGTCACTGCCCCACATAAGACGCTCCATACCCACGAGATCGGCCGCCTCACGGATGCTACGCACCGCCGACGGATAAGGATAAAACTCTGAATTATAAAGCCATGTGATGCCGCCCGACTCAATCATCACATTATCACCCTCGCGCGCCAGCAATACCTGCGAACGGAACGAGGGGGTTGTGACCATACCAAAATGACCGATGGCAATCTTCAAGTGCGGACACTCCTGTATCACCTCTGCCATCTCGCGTATCTGGCATTCGTCGTCGGCCAAACACATCGAAAGTATCATGTCATGATCCTCAAGCAATTTAAAAACCGAAATCATACGCTCCGAATTAAGATGAAGGGGGGTAAAACAAGTCTCGTCAGACGATGTAGGAACAGAAAGCAGACGATGTCCGGGAATAGAAAGACCATGGAAACCCAGGGCAATCACATCGTTGACACCCTGCACATAGTCATAACCGTAGCGAAACTCGGTCATGCCCATAGTAAAAAAACGGTCAGGATAACGACTCTGAACATCACGCAGATATTCATTTTGATTACCATCGATAATTTCCTGAACCACAACAGCAGCACCAACACGGGCATAATCCATATTAGAGAGAAACACCTCGGCAGAATTCACACCGTCAATCATAAACGGAGGCAACATCTGCACCTCCTCGTCAAGAAATATACTACGGCCATTGCGTAAAGTACGTACGACCTTACCATCCACCAAGGCATCCTGACAGAGCCATAAGTGAGAATGTGCATCAACTATGTGTTCGACCATGTAACTCGCTTTTGATTGCCAATTATCTTCTCAACCGCAGACACCAACTGCCAGTCGGGCTCCTCGTTTGCCCAACCAATGTTGCGTGCCACATTGGCCGGATTGGCCGACGAAAACAACGTCGTACTTATACGAGGATTGCTTACGGAATATTGTATAGCAAGCTTTTCTATCGGATAAGCCTTAGATGCACAAAACTCTGCGGCACGAGCGCAGGCCTCTACCAAAGCGCGCGGAGCAGGATGCCAGGCAGGAATACCACGCGATGTAAGCAAACCCATGCTTAGAGGCGAAGCATTTATTACCCCTACACCATGCGATTCGAAATAATCAAGGTAATCAGCCAACGCATCATCATTAATACAATAATGACAAAAGTTCAATACACTCTCTACAGTACCTGAAGGTACATGATCAATAACCCATTGAAGATTGGAAAGCTGGAGATCGGTTATACCAACATGGCCAACAACACCCTTGTCGCGCAATTCCACAAGCGCCGGCAACGTCTCTTCCGCAACCTTCTGCAATCCGCCAGGAAACGATGCCTGAAACTCTATATCATGAACATTAATCAAGTCGATATAGTCAACACCAAGGCGATCCATACTCTCATAAACACTTTCTGTTGCACGACGTCCGGAATAATCCCATGTATTAACTCCATCCTTACCATACCTACCAACCTTTGTAGATAAAAAATACATGCTACGGTCAATACTGCGCAAAGCCTTACCCAAAACTATTTCGGCCTTATAATGACCATAATACGGACTTACATCAATGAAATTTATACCACCTTCCAACGCTGCTTCAACGGCACGAATACTCTCACACTCATCCGTAGCATGAAACACACTACCAAGCGACGAAGCACCAAAACTCAAATGAGACAACTTCATGCCAGTCCTTCCCAATTCAATATACCTCATAAAGAAAAAAAATGTTGTGTTTATAGTTTGGATACACTACCATCATGATTGTCGCGCCAACGTACTCCATCTGTATCAACGATTATGTCATCCGACTCTCGTCTTGCCCTCACACCATGATCCAACTCTAGAGGGTATTTCTTTTTATAATCGTCTATATCCTTCCCCAACTGTCTGACACCATCATTCGATGCCTTCAGAGGGTTCATTATAATATTTATTATTCCTATCACGGCCCCGATAATGCACCCCCACATAATCCACTTGAATGTCTGATCTATGTCGTGAGTCACAAAATAGCCGGCAATCCACCCAATAACACCACACGGAACGATGGAATAAAGCAACTTGAGCAACAGACCAAATAGAAACCTTAATCCAGCAAACACAAGTGCAATCAAGACTAAGACCAGAACGATGCCAATGACAACAGCGAGACCCATGCCAATACCTTTTAACATACCCCACCTAAGTGAATAATCAACATCGCCATTTTCCTTAATCCACTGCATGGACTCGGCATGTACGTAGCCCTCAGAACCAAAATAATTAATTTTATTCCAGTCATTAAAACCCTCAGAGGTCACCTCCACGACATCTCCACTTGACAGATAACCGATAATGTCCGAATTATCATCATCAGAGGCATACACCGCCACATCATAATCCATGGCGCGTTGCAAACCACCACCACAAGATGTAAGTACCAACATGAAAAACTCCACAAAAAGAATCAAAGTAATACTTTGACAGAAGTACTGAAAAGTGAATGTAAACTTTTGTTGTTTCATACGCAAATCATCTTTAAATAAATGTAAATAACAATCAACTGATGACACATTTGGTCAGCAAAGTTAATAATAAATACCAACATGGCAAAACGATTACGCCATTATTTGAAGTATCAGCCAAACAAACCATACCGTGCATGTCCAAAAGCACACCAAAACCGACACAC
>CALGGJ010000036.1 GCA_937915745.1 uncultured Prevotellaceae bacterium
ATAGTACGGGCGAACACGGATAGTACGGGCGAACACGGATAGTACGGACGAACACAGATAGTACGGACGAACACGGATAGTACGTATGAACACGGATAGTACGTATGAACACGGATAGTACGGACGAACACGGATAGTACGGGCGAACACGGATAGTACGGGCGAACACGGATAGTACGGACGAACACGGATAGTACGGACGAACACGGATATCAGATTCTGAATTATGAAATATATAATGTTTTTTGCTTGCACGGCAGCCCTTTTGTCGATACCGGTGCAAGCACAAGTGGCGGTAGATGCTAAGATTGACTCTACCCGGATACTGATAGGCGAGCAGGTGAGTATCACGCTCGAAGTGAGTGCCGATGCAGGCAAGGCTGTGGAGTTTCCCCAATACGACTCGCTCAGGCAGATTCTGCCCGGTGTCGAGGTGCTCAATACTACCGAACCCGACACGGAATATCTGAACGACTCGAAGCGTATGATCCTTACAAAACGGTATCTCGTCACTTCGTTCGATTCGGCCCTATATTATATCCCTCCGATGGAAGTAAAGGTGGATGGCAAGCCCTATGCCTCGAACCACCTTGCCCTGAAGGTGCTGACGGTGGATATCGACACACTGGCCACCGACAGCATCTACCCATTCAAGGCCGAGATGAAACCCGCCTTCAGTTGGGACGACTGGAAACCGGTCGTGGGGATGTGTGCCGCACTTTTGCTGCTTCTTGCTGTCTTGGTTTATGTGCTTGTACGTCTCATAACGAACAAACCTATAATCCATCGCATCCGCCTGCGTCAACACATTGCACCACATAAGGTAGCCATGCAGAAAATAGAGCAGATAAAGGAAGAAAAGTTGGTTCAGAGCGAAGACCCTAAGGAGTATTATACCCAACTCACCGACACGTTGCGACAGTATATATCCGACCGCTTCGGCTTCAATGCCATGGAGATGACTTCGGCCGAAATCATCGAACGTCTGCAGGCCGAGAGCGACGAGGAGGCATTGAGCGAGTTGCGCGAACTGTTCCAGACTGCCGACCTCGTGAAATTTGCAAAATACATAACGTTGATTAACGAAAACGACCGCAACCTCGTCACTGCCGTTGAATACATCAACCAGACCAAGATTGAGGAAGAAGTCAAACCGCAGCCTGCCGAGATTGTGGTGGAGGAGAAACGATCGAAGATAACGAAGGCCGTACTCATCGGCGGTATCGTAGTCGCATCGGCGGCTATTGTGCTGTTACTTGTGCTGCTTGGCCGCAGGTTGTACTATTTATTTATTTAGAGGAACAGAAGCATTTATTTAGAAGAACAGAAGACGATTCCCAGCTATGGTATTCAGTAACCCATATTCCTTCATACTCCTGGCCGTACTCATACCCTATATCGTGTGGTATGTGTTGCGCAACAAGCAGAGTCAGCCGGCATTGCGTATGCCCGAGGCATCTAAATACAAGGCGCTGCCGAAATCGCTGAGGCAGTATCTCATGCATGTGCCGTTTTTGCTTCGCATCGTACTCATTGCGTTGGTGGTGTGCATACTTGCGCGTCCGCAAAGCAAGCATTCGTGGAGCGACACCGATGTAGAGGGTATAGACATCATGCTGGCGGTCGATGTATCGACCAGTATGTTGGCACAGGACTTCCGTCCCAATCGTGTGGAGGCATTGCGCCAGATAGCCGAGCGGTTTATCGATAAGCGCGTGAACGACAACATCGGCCTCACTTTTTTTGCAGGCGAGGCATACACACAGTGTCCGCTCACCACCGACCATGTAACACTGATGAATCTGTATAACAGTGCCGACACACGTATGGCGGCCAACGGAACTATCGACGACGGTACGGCCATTGGCGATGGTATCATGAACGCACTGCTGCGCCTGCGCGAGAGCAAGGCCAAATCGAAGGTCGTCATATTGCTGACCGACGGTGTGAACAATTCGGGTAACATCTCGCCGCTCACTGCGGCAGAGATTGCAAAGAAGCAGAAAGTGAGAATCTATACCATCGGTATCGGAACAACCGGCATGGCACCTTATCCACTGCCTACAGGCGGAACGATTCAGCTTCCGGTCGAGATTGACGAGACCACGATGACCAAGATATCGAAGGAGACCGGCGGACAGTATTTCCGTGCCCAGCGTAACGCTGAGCTCGATGCCATATACAATGATATCGACCAGATGGAACGCACCAAGTTTAACGTACGGCAGTACAGCAAACGCACCGACTTGTTCGAACCCTTTGCACTGGCTGCATTCATCACTCTGCTGCTCGAGTTGCTGATGCGTATGATAGTGCTGCGACGACTGCCATAGTTTTTTGCCACAATAACCTAATGAAAATCAATTAGCAATGTTTAGATTTGCACATCCTGAATATTTGTATCTGCTCATCCTTGTTCCGCTGTTCACACTCCTGTTTGTGTGGTTGCGCCATCGTCGCAAGCAGAACCTGCGTCGTTTCGGCGACCTCCGGTTGCTGGCGCTCCTCATGCCCGAGGTATCGGCTGTAAGGCCGGCAGTCAAGTTCACACTCATGATGTCGGCTCTGGCACTCATCATATTTGTCATGGCACGTCCGCAGTATGGAATGCGCAACGAGGAGTACAAGCGGTCGGGCATAGAAGCCGTGATTGCCGTCGATGTGTCCAACTCGATGCTGTGTGAAGATGTGTCGCCCAGCCGATTGCAGAAGTCGAAGATGATAGTAAATAAACTTATCGACCAGCTCGACGAAGACAAACTCGGGCTTGTAGCCTTTGCAGGCACTTCGGTCACATTGTTGCCAATCACGTCTGATTATGTGTCGGCAAAGATGTTTCTCGACCAAATCGACCCTCGAACCATAACCCTGCAAGGTACCGATGTGGGCGATGCGATAAGCAAGGCCGTGAGTGGATTTTCAAAGAATCCGACCGTGGGCAAGGCCCTGATACTCATAACTGATGCCGAGGATAACGAACAAGGTGCGCTCGATGCGGCCAAGATGGCAAAGGAGATGGGAATACGCATTTTTGTGTTGTCGGTCGGTACGGTCGAGGGAGCTCCGATCCCGTTGGGCAACAACCAGTTTAAGAAGGACATGGACGGCAATGTGGTCATCACAAAACTCAACGAGTCGGTGGGCAAACAGATTGCTCAGGCCGGAGGCGGGGTGTATATACATGTTGACCGTACCGACGAGGCACAGTCTATGCTCGAGGCCGAGATATCGAAAATGCAGAAGGAGGATTTCACGACAACAATGTATTCGGAGTACGACGAACAGTTCGTAGCAGTAGCCATACTTCTGTTCATCGTCGTGTGCATCGAGTTGTGCATCATGGAGAAGAAAAACCACCTGTTCAGTAAAATACATATATTCAAGTAGAAGAAACGATGAAAGCCACAAGATATATCACCATGGCAGTGTTGGCAGCTGTGTCGCTTGCCGTGTATGGCCAGGACAGCGACCGTGACTGCATACGCATGGGCAACAAGTATTTCCGCGACCGCGATTTCAACAAGGCCGAGACCTACTATCGCAAGGCACTCGACAAGAACCAGACGCTGGAGGCATTTTACAACCTGGGCGGAGCCCTCACCTTCCAGCAAAACGACTCGCTGGCATTCGATTCATACCGTAAGGCACTGGGCCTCACGGCAGAAAACCGCGAAAAGAAAGCCTGGGTGTATCACAACATGGGCAACCTGACATATCTGAACGGCAGGCAGATGATGAAAGCCAACAGCCCCGATGCCATGAAGGCATTTGCACAGGCGGTGGAGTGCTATAAGAGTGCCCTGCGACTGAATCCGAAAGACGACGAGACACGCTACAACCTGGCTATGGCCCAGTATATGCTGAAAAAAAACCAAGACAACCAGGGACAAGACAATCAGCAGGACCAACAGCAGCAAGACCAGAACCAGGACCAGAATAAGGACAACGACAAAAACCAGCAGAACCAAGACCGGGACAAACAAGACCAGGACAGTCAAGACCAACAACAAGACCAGCAAAAAGACCGGCAAGACCAACAGCAGCAAGACCGGCAAGACCAACAGCAAGAGCAACAGGCCGACCGGCGCGATGGCCAGATGGACGACCGCACAGCCGAGCAGTTGCTCAACTCGGCCCTCCAAGACGAGAAGGGCGTGCAACGAAAGGTGCAAAAAGCCGAAAAGGCACATCGACGTGGCCTGGAGAAAGACTGGTGAACAAGCAGGGGCCTGCAGGCCGGTGGCCGAACTCGTAAAAACGACCGCGCACTCACGGCACTGCGACCGCGCACTCACGGCACTGCGGCCGCGCACTCTCAGCCCTGCGACCGCGCACTCTCAGCCCTGCGACCGCGCACTCTCAGCACTGCGAGAGCGCACTCTCAGCCCTGTGACCGCGCACTCTCAAACAAACATCCCGATTCATTACATAAAAGCAGAAACCAAACAGCTTGACAGAAATGATAAGACTTAGTGTAAACAAACTATACGTAAGTGTTGCAATGTTGATGACGGCGTTATGCACATCAGCCCAGAACGTAACGTTCAATGCCTCGGCTCCATCTATGGTCGAAGAAGGCGAACGATTCAGGGTGGAATACAGCGTGAGCAGTCAGAACGTGTCAAACTTCAGCTATCCGCAGTTCACCGGATTCGATGTTATCTACGGCCCGAGCACATCGAGCTATACCAACACGCAAATCATAAACGGTAAAGTGTCGCAGAGCAGCTCATATACATATACCTTTACCCTCATGCCCCGGAAGACCGGCACTTTCACCATACCACCTGCATCTATAGTGGCCAATGGCGAGACCTATAAGTCGCAGAGCCTGAAGATACAAGTGGTGGCAGCCAGCGGAAACCGCCAGAACCAGCAGAGTGTGAATCAGCGGCAGCCACGCACCACGCAATCACCGCCGACCGGTGCATCCATTTCGGCATCCGACCTCTTCATGACAGCCACTGCAAGCCGCACACGGGTGTATGAACAAGAGGCAATTCTCGTCACCTTCAAGGTTTATACACTGGTAAACCTAACACAACTCGATGGTAAGCTGCCATCGCTCGACGGGTTCCAGATACAGGAAATCAACCTGCCACGCAATAAGGAATTCAGTACCGAAAACTACAACGGACGCATATACCACACCGTGGTGTGGAGTCAGTATGTACTCTTCCCACAGAAGTCGGGCGACCTCGTTATCCCGTCAGTCGCATACGAGGGGGTGGTGGTGCAGCAAAACCGCGCCATGGACCCCATCGAGGCATACTTCAACGGCACAGGTGGAATGGTAGAAGTGAAAAAGAAAATCAGCACACCCCAACTCACCATACATGTGAGTCCGCTGCCCGACAAGCCGGCCGACTTCTCAGGAGCCGTCGGACAATTCACCTTGACATCGTCAATAACTACCGACAGCCTCAAGGCAAACGATGCACTTACACTGAAACTCAACATCAAGGGAGTAGGAAACATGAAACTCATATCGGCACCCGAGATAGCGTTCCCTAAAGACTTCGAGACCTACGACGCAAAAGTAAACGACAACTTCTCACTCACACGAGCCGGACTCTCGGGTACCAAGGAATTCGAATACCTCGCAGTACCCCGACATGCCGGCACCTACACCATACCGGCAGCAAGATTTGTATATTTCGACACTGCATCCCAAACCTACAAGACACTCACATCCCAATCATTCACAATCAAGGTGGCCAAGGGTACGGGAGGGTCATCTTCGTCAGTTTCCAACTACACAAACGTACAGCAAGACGTAAAAGAGCTGAACCAGGATATACGCTACATAAAGACAGGCAACGCAACACCACGCAACGCCACCGCCGACATGCTGACATCGTGGAAATACTGGGCACTATACCTCATGCCGCTCATCATCTTCTTCGTCATCCTGATTATCGGACACAAACACATAAAAGACAGTGCAAACATAGCCAGGGCACGGGGCAGGAAAGCCAACAAAGTGGCAAAACGACGACTCAAGATAGCCGAGAAATACCTGAGACAGCACAACCAAAACGAATTCTACGACGAGGTGATGAGGGCCTTGTGGGGATACATGGGCGATAAACTCAACATAGACCAGGCACTTCTCAACAAAGAAAACATCAGTGCAGAACTCACAAGAAAACAGGTAAATCAGTCGCTCACCGACCAATTCATACAGACACTCAACCAATGCGAATACGCACGCTACGCACCAGGAAACCCTAACGAAAACATGGAGACAGTATATAACAGTGCGGTAGATGTAATAAGCCGAATGGAAAACAACATACGTCACACCACAACAAAGACACCTAAGGCAACCATAGCCCTCATCCTGGCCATGATTGCCTCCACAGCCATGGCTGCCGATACACCCCGGCAGAACAAACAACAGGCAGACGAACTGTACTCACAGGAAAAATATGACGACGCAGCACAGGCCTATCTCAACATCATAGAGACAGAAGGCCCTGCAACCGAACTCTACTACAACCTGGCAGGATGCTACTACAAAACCGACGACATCGCACATGCCGTACTCTACTATGAGCGAGCATTACAACTCGACCCGTCCGACACAGATATCAAGACAAACCTCGAACTGGCACGCGCAAAAACCACCGACAAGGTCACACCTCCATCGGAGATGTTCTTCGTCACATGGTGGCATACCCTCACCAACACGATGTACATCAACACATGGCTCATAATGGCACTGGCGGCATTCATACTCACACTCATAACATTGCTCATCTTCGCATTCATGACCAATGTGACAATACGCAGGACGGCACTCTATACAGCATTGCTCTGCCTCTGCGTCACCATCATGGCAAACCTCTGTGCGCTCTCACAACACATGCAGCGGGTAAACCACCCACAAGCCATCGTCATGACATCGTCAGTCACAGTAAAAAGCTCGCCAAGCGACAACAGCACCGACCTCTTCGTCATGCACGAAGGAGCAAAAGTAGAGATAACAGACAGCAGCATGACCGAATGGTGCGAAGTGAAACTCGAGGAAGGAAAGATGGGATGGGTGCCGGTTGCGGCAGTCGAAAAAATCTAATCTGACACAAACCTATGACGCAACCCATCACAATAGCCACAGACCTGCCCGACTGGATAAACCGTCTGAACCATATCGACCAGCAACTCACACTTGCACTCAATGGCAGCGACTCAGTATTTTGGGACAATATCGCACTGTGTGTCACCAATACCTTTGCATGGACACTGGTCATAGTAATGCTGCTCATCATCTTCTTCCGAAACAACGACTACAGAGGAGCACTGCTCATACTGCTGTCCATCGCACTCATGATATTCGTAGCCGACTGCCTATGTTCCGGACTTATAAAACCGATGGTGGCACGGTACAGGCCCACACAAGACCCCGAGATTATGTACATGGTCGATGTACTCAACGGATATCGCGGCGGACGATTCGGATTCTTCTCAGGACATGCCTGCAACACCATGTGCATGGCAGTCTTCCTTTCACGACTCTTCCGCTTCAAACCACTCACAATCACACTCATCCTATGGTCGCTCACCACAACATACACACGCATATACCTTGGCGTACACTATATAGGCGACATCACAGTAGGCTTCATCGCCGGCATCTTAATCGGACTACTCTTCTATCATATATACAACAAAATATCAATGCGCCTGCGACGGCAACGGCGCATGAGCAGCGATTACACCACTACCGGATACCCAAAACACGACATGTACTCACTCCTTGCAGTCATTTTCTTCAACTATATAGCAGTCGTAATCTATGCAATGACACTCGGAATACAATAAAGAAACACCACAATCCAAAAATCAGTGAACGTCGCATCTCAAGCCCGAAATTGCGTTAAAATATATGCCAAAACAACTGCAAACAAACAAAATGCAAAAAAAATGAAAAAAAAACTGTGAATGATTTTGCAGATAAAAAAAAATGCACTACCTTTGCAGTCGCTTTGCAAAATCGAAGAGTTGCAGCGGCAACAAATCAAAGCAAAGGGCGCTTAGCTCAGCTGGTTCAGAGCATCTGCCTTACAAGCAGAGGGTCGGCGG
>CALGGJ010000037.1 GCA_937915745.1 uncultured Prevotellaceae bacterium
TCCAACGTTTTCTGGCGCGGTTCCAGTACTGTTTCTTACAGCCACACTTGGAACATACCACGCCCTCTTTCTCGCGTACCTCTTTGAGGTATTGCTCGCAAGACTCCTCGCTATCAAAGCGTTTTGCAAAATCTATCAATTTCATAGCACTTCTCTTTTCGTGGCTGCAAATATACACTTTTCTGGGTAAAATGCGGATTATCATTTAAATTTATAATGCGTATGAAAAGTTTGTTTTCTACATTAGCCGTGAATCATCGTATGCTTGCATTCTTGCCGGCCGCAATGTGTCTGTTCGGAACGATGACGGCACAAACTGTTACTGTCAGTACGTCCAGTTTGACAGGATGGAGCATCGATGGGTCATCAACATTGCAAATCAGAACATCGGCAACCGATGCGGATAGCGACGGTAGTGGCATGACACCTCCATACCTTGAAGAGCGGGTGGAACGTGTTCCTGAAGGAAAGGCCTATACGTTGCCAGCCAGCACATGGAGTTATACGGTGACGGGTTTGACACCAAATGCAATATACAAAATGTCTGCATTGGTTCGCGCTTTTAATGAGCATAATGGAGCGACGCCGTCGGGTGTTTGCATTTATTCCAGCTATTCTCCCGAGGCCAAATCTATTGATATTCTTTCTGGCAATGGTGCAGGCTACGAAACGGCGTATGTTGATAGCAACGGTAAAGATAAAGTTGCTACATCTGCAGCACGTTATGCTACATTGACGGTTCTGGGAAAGACGGATGCTGAAGGAACACTTACCATTGGTGTGCATGTGGAAAACGGAAAGGTCAATTGGGTGGCTGTGAAAGACATCACACTTTCTTATGTGCAAGTCACGGATGGTGATTATGTAGATTTGGCTTTGCCCAGCGGCACGCTTTGGGCAACTCGCAATGTCGGTGCCAATTACTTTTGTGAATATGGCAATTACTATTCTTGGGGCGAAACTGTAAGCAAGGAGACGTATTTTGGGGATACTTATAAATATGGGAATGAATCAAATATGACCAAATACACGGCAGAAGGTTCATCTGTGTTGGAGGCAGATGATGATGCCGCTACCAAAGTTTTGGGCGAACATTGGAAAATGCCTACGTTAGAGCAGT
Organism: uncultured Prevotellaceae bacterium; assembly: GCA_937915745.1. GTDB lineage: Bacteria > Bacteroidota > Bacteroidia > Bacteroidales > Bacteroidaceae > Colivivens. The sequence continues at coordinate 1,121 of CALGGJ010000037.1, forward strand.
TCAGGGAACTTGTCGATACTGCAAATACGACAATTTCGTTGCAGTCTGGTGGCATTTTCATAACAAGCAAGGGGAATGGCAACTGCATTTTCCTGCCTGCTGCAGGGTTTTATCTGCATTCCTCTGTTGACAATGCTGGTCAGGGTGGTTATTATTGGACATCGACGCGTGGCTCCCAAAATAAGAGTTGTGCAGCAGTTTTGGATTTCGGCAGCGCGCATCTGAATGTTTATCCAGGAAACAATTCGTACAAATCGTATTTCAGCAACCGTTTCATGGGCTATTCTGTTCGTCCTGTTTATGTGCCGTAGTGAGGATGTCGAACCCGCAAAATGAGGAGCAGCAAATTCCATTGAAAAATGGGGCTTGTTGCTCCTTATTTTCAAAATAATCACTATATTTGCGGCCGACGATACTTATACTTAAACCATATAGCTTATGAAAAAGATTTTACTTATGGCTGCCGCAGCGATGTTTGGTGTGGCAGCACAGGCACAAGAGACCTTCAGCCGCGAAATGCCATGCAAGAACGATTTGAATCAGGTGATTGCAACAAAGATGGGCACAATCTGCCTGCCTTACGACGCACAGCCGCAGGATTGTTCCGTCTATCGCCTCATTTCCGCCTCGTCGGACGAATGGGTATTCCAGGAGGTGAAGTCGATGAAGGCAAACACACCGTACGTCTTTGTTGTGGACAACAACACGACATTGCAGGCCAATTTCATCCAGACGGGCGATGCCGTTGAGTGCGACGCTCCGACAGGCGATGCCGCAGGCGTTGCCGGCGCATTCGTCGGAACATACAAGCAGAAGGTGATTCGTGGCGAGAAGATGTACTTCCTGTCGTACGATAAGGTCAATTTCAACAACGGCCGTCCGATCATCGCAACTCCGAACCGTGCCTATTTTACGGCCGATGTGATGCCTGAAGGCGAGGCCTTGGCCGACAACGTGAAGCTGACTTTCCTGCCCGCATCCGAGCGCACACAGAGCAATGGAAAGGTTGCAGTCGATGCCGATGCCAACGTGAACCGGCTGCACATCGGTTTGCAGCAGGGTCAGTACAGAATCAATGGTCAGAAAACTAACGTGAAGTGATTAAAGTCGCGTAGTGCCGGATTCCTCTCGCAGGATTTCGTTCACTTGCTCAATTACAGAGTGGGTGCTGTCGTTCCAGATGACAGCATCCGCTTTTTTTATTTTCTCCTCCTGCGGCATTTGACTGCCGATGCGTGCCAGAATCTTTTCGCGTGTGCTGTGGTCGCGGGCAATGGCTCGTTCGATGCGAAGTTCCAGCGGTGCGGCGATGCACCAGACATGGTCGGCCGGAATCAGTCGGCTGAAACCGGACTCAAAGTAGATTGCGGTCTCGACGAAAAGCGGTTTATGTCCGATGGCGTTGCGGCGCACGATGTCGCGTGCCACGGCGGGATGCACCAGCGCATTCATTTGCGCCAGACGTTCCGCATCGCCGAAAATTCGCGTAGCAAGGTAAGGTTTGTTCAGTGTGCCGTTGGACAGGAAAGTCTCGGCTCCGAAGGCATCGCACAGGGCTTGGCGCAACTCCGGGTCGTCGGACATCAGACGGCGGGCCTCGCGGTCGCAGTCATAGACGGGATAGCCCATCACGCGGAGCAATTGGCTCACCACGGACTTTCCGCAGCCGATGCCGCCTGTAATGATTGTCATTCTTCGAGAGTGAATTCAACGTCGCTCACCGAAAGCCGTATGTTATAGACGACTGTGCTGTTGAGCGGCGTGTAGATGGAAATCGGGATGAACTGACGGTCTGGATTGGCCGCAATGCTGTCGTACGAAACGAAAAGTTCGAAGTCCTCGCGTGTGACTTGATGGTAGTGGCTGTAGTTGGCCAGGCATTGCAGGTTGACCTGCCGGGGAAAGAGTATCAGTCTTTTGCCTGCCGGCACGCCGCGCGTCTGGATGTCAACGTCTTTGATGTCGCGGCGCACGTAGGGGATGACTGGGATGTGCACTTTGAGCGAGTCTGGCGTCGCCTTGACGCCGACTCCGAGTTCCATGCCGACGGTCGCGTACAGCGAGTCTTTCAGGTCGTGGGCCCGCAAAGTGTTGGCGTTGACGTAGCGCAGGGTGTCGAGTATGCTGCTCGGCGCGTGTATGAGCACCGAGTCGGGGTACAGTTCCGGCGCAAAATCGCGGTAGTCGCCGGCTGTGGTGATGTCGGCTTGCAGCCGGACGGGAACCTTTTTGCCTTCGGTCAGTGCATATCGAGCGTCGATGAGTGCCGGCGACATGGCGGTGATTTGTGTGGTCGATGACAATTCGTTGAGCAGCAGCGACTGCAATTCTGCGCCTGAGATGCGGAAGTTGCCTGCCAAATCCGCGTAGCGGTTGAAATCGACCGTGAGGCTGCGGAAGCTGCTTCCCTTGCCGTAGTCGATCAGGAGTATGTTGTTGTCGTAGAGCGTCACTTTGAGCGTCGTCGGAACGTGGGTCGTGAAGACGGCTCCAGTGGGCATGTTCTCGATGTGCAGTGCGACTTCGTAGGTCGCGTCGTGCTGCTCCTGTGCGCTGCGGACAACCCAGAATATGGCCGAAACCACAAGAAAGACAGAGAAGGTCACTACATCCCGCCTATGCAATATAAGCGAGTGTGCAGTGGCCTTCCTTATGATTTCGGGTAATCTCATTTCATTCGATGTTTTGAGATTTGAACGCCGATTCTCACTTCTGTACAGAGGCGTTCAGGTCGTTCAGATCCTTGAAGACGCAGTCTTTGCTGATTTCGATGCGGGTCTGATAGTCAGGCTTCAGCTTGATGACGAAGCTAGTGACGATGGTATTGCCCTTCTTGTCGGTTGCGGTGTTGACACTTTCGATTTTGCCGAACATGCCGCCATTTGTGATGATGTTGTCTCCAACTTTCATGTTCTTGCGTTCCTCTTCAATCTTCTTCTGCTGTTGCTTCTGTGGGCGAATCATGAAGAAGTAGAACACTACGAAGATACCGATGATGAAAAGCAGGTTCATTGCACCCATTGGGTTTTCGGCTGCGGCAGCCTCTTCCTGCAAGAAAATTGTGTTGAACATAATCTGATAGGTTAAAATGTGAATGATGCGTTATTTGAAGATGACACCCTCTTCCTTCCAGCCCTTAACGATTTTGTCAACGATGCTGTTGATGAAGCGGGGACTGTCGGGGGCGCAATAGTGTTTGGCCAGTTCGATGTATTCGTTCATTGAGATGTTGACCGGAATGTCGGGGAAGTTGCGGATTTCCGACAAGGCACAGACCATAAGCACCTTGTCCATCATTGGCATACGTTCCAGGTTCCAGTTCCATGCCTGACGGTCAACGAGGTCCAGATATTCGTGGGCGTGTTCGAGTGTGATGTGGAACAGGTCGCGTGCGAAGTTCTGGTCTTCGTTGCGGTCGAACATTTTTGCCAACTTGATTGTCTCGTCTTCAGGATTCATCTGGTTGATTGCCTTGATTACGAACTGCGTCACGGTTGACATGTCGTCGTTCCAATAGAGGCACTTCTCTTCGAGGGTCGCGTCGAGTTTCTCATTTCGCGTAATTACCTCGGCGAAGATTGTCTTCCAGAGCTCTTTTTCCTGCTTGAACGTCGGCAGGTCGCGCTGTGTCATGAACTCCTGATAGGCTGGGAGTTTTTCAATCTGTTCGAGCAGGTTGCGATAGGTTTCGGTGTCGAAGTCGCTCATCAGCTCGTGCTCGGCCACGTAGTCGGCAGAGGCGTTCGGGTCGATGTTCTCCAGGAAGTCGTTCTTCGCGACATCCTCGCCCACGGTGGTGAAATACAGGCCAAACCTGGAATTGTCGTAGGTTCCGTGGCTCTTGACCGCG
>CALGGJ010000038.1 GCA_937915745.1 uncultured Prevotellaceae bacterium
CACCACGATTCCCCACTTTTTTTTAACATGAAGGTCACTTTTTTTTTGTATTGTTACTAATTGATTGAGAAACAACTTGTTTTATTGTGGGGTAAAACGGTCCGAAAACTAGTTTGCAAAATGTCAAATTGCAATGGAAGGAAAAAATCGTAAGACGTTTTGGGTGACGCTAACTTTCAGAATTTCCCCGTTTTTCCTTGAATTGCCTTTATTTAAGGGGCAAATTGCGTGATTTCTCCAAAAAAGCTTTCGTATGTCAGCATTATTTCGTAATTTTGCCCGTGGAAGTAAATGCTAAAATCAGAAGAATTATGAAAAGACAATTTCGCGTATTTGCAGTTGTAGCAGCACTGGTGGTGTCTGTTCCTGCTTTTTCTCAGTTACATTTCGGTCTGAAGGCTGGTTTGAATGTTACAAAGGTGTCGCTCGACAAGGCAACGGTGACCGATACCGACAATCGTTGCGGATGGTTTGCAGGTCCGATGGTTGAATTCACATTACCTGTGGTGGGTTTAGGTATGGATGCAGCAGTGCTATACGACAATAAGAGTATCGGCATCGAGACGGAGTCGGGCGAGAAGCACGAGAACCTCAGCTATATTGACATTCCGCTGAACTTCAAGTACTCGATTGGAATAGGTAACATCGCAGGGGTTTTTGTCACCACAGGTCCGCAGTTCTCGTTCAATGTGGGTGACGACAAAATCTTCAGCGACCTCAGCGTAACCAACGTTCAGGGTTCTGTAACCGACCTCGGTCGCAAGTTTGAACTCAAGAAGTCGGAATTCAGTTGGAATGTAGGTGCAGGTGTAAAATTGCTGAAACACCTGCAGATGGCTTATAACTACAACATCGCAATAGGCAAGACTGCCGATATGAGTGTTGACTTAAGTACGGTGACAGGTGTTGCCGGATCTGCCGTGCAGGGTAAGCTGAAGAACAATACACATCAGATTTCGGTTGCATACCTGTTCTAACCGACATTCCAATAAATTCAGATGTTTTCTCGCCATTACAGGGTCGATGCAAACAACGGCTCTACCCATCTGGCGTAGCGAAAACATTGGTATTTGGTGTCATTGGTGGAGGATACGTTCAATGGGCGTACCCTCCGTCTTTTTGTTACACCATCCCGACTGTTTTCTTCTGCATTCTGCATACATTGTCATATTCCCTGAGGCTACACAGATGCCTATATTGTGATCTGTCAAGTCTTTCGCCCCATTTCCTATTTGTAGTGACATTATTGTTTTTATGACTTCTATTACTTGTGTGTCTTTCGTAGGCGAATATGACTGTTTGTGTGCTTTTTCCGGCATTATATGTAAAGTGATTGTGGGTGTATCGAAAAAAAGTCGTATTTTTGCATCATGAAATATGCCGATGTAATTCTTCCTCTCCCCTTGCAGGATTGTTTCACATACGCTGTTCCGGCCGATATGTATGCGACAGCAGGTGTGGGTTGTCGTGTCGAGGTGGGTTTTGGTCGTTCGAAGCGTTATATAGGCATCGTACTGCGCAGGCACGATGCAGAGCCGGTGGGGTATGTGGTGAAACCGTTGCTGCGTGTGGTTGATGCAGTTCCCGTGGTTACACCTCGCCAACTGGAGTTGTGGCAGTGGGTTGCTGATTATTATGTGTGTTCGTTGGGTGAGGTGATGAATGCAGCATTGCCATCGGGACTGAAAGACGATTCGTTTCGTCCGCGCACCGAGACCTACGTACATCTGGCCGGCGACCTACATGCCGACAAGGTGGATGTCGTGGTTAATTGTCTGCGTCGCTCGAAGGCACAGCAAGTGATGTTTGAGACTTATCTGGAGATGTCGGGATTTGGCCGTCAACAAACGTTGACGCCGGTAACCAAGACCGACCTCTTGCGTATGTGTAGCGGTGCGTCTTATACATTTAAGGCCCTGGTTGAGAAACAGCTGCTCCGTGTCAGCGAGCAGGAGATAGGGCTAAAGACCGACATGCCCGCAGTGCAGAAACCGCCGTACAGGCTGAGCGAGGCGCAACAGGAGGCATACGATGAAATTGTCGGTTCGTTCACATCGCACGACGTAACTCTGCTGCATGGCGTCACATCGAGTGGAAAGACCGAAGTATATATGCACCTCATGCAGCGAGCCATCGACTCTGGACAGCAAGTGCTTTACCTTCTGCCTGAAATAGCCCTTACGACACAGCTCACCGACCGCCTGCGTCGAGTATTTGGGACGCGTATGGGGGTTTATCATTCGAAGTTTACCGATAGCGAACGTGTGGAGGTGTATCGCCGGCAGCTCGGCACCAATCCCTACGACATCATACTGGGTGTGCGTTCGTCGGTCTTCCTGCCATTTCTTAATCTGGGGCTTGTAATCATCGATGAAGAACACGAACCATCTTACAAACAGCAAGAACCTGCGCCACGCTATCATGCCCGCAGTGTGGCTCTGGTGCTTGCACGCCGTTTCGGAGCCAAGACGTTGTTGGGCAGTGCGACTCCGAGTGTCGATACATTCCATCTGGCACGGACAGGCCGATATGGATATGTGAGTCTCACCCGCCGTTACCGTGACCTGGCACTGCCCCAGATTCATGTTGTAGATATACGTCGTCTGCGTTTTCAGAAACGCATGCGTGGAGTCTTCTCTCAGCAACTGCTCGATGCTATGGCCGATGCGTTGGGTCGTGGCGAACAGGTAATCCTCTTTCAGAACCGCCGTGGATATGCCAATTTCCTGCAATGCCACACATGCGGATGGGTGCCACGCTGCGACCGTTGCGACGTAAGTCTCACTTACCATAGGCAGCACGGACACCTCACCTGCCATTATTGCGGTCAGGTGTATCAGCTTCCCGATGTGTGTCCGCAATGCGAAGGACGCGACTTTACCGATGTAGGTATGGGTACCGAGAAGGTGGAAGCCGAAGTACACCTGCACTTCCCGCAGGCAAGAACCATACGCATGGATATCGATACAGCACGTACCCGCCATGCCTACGAGCAGATCATAGGTGATTTTGCTGCCCGTCGCTACGATGTGCTTATCGGCACACAGATGGTGTCGAAGGGTCTTGACTTCGCCGGTGTGAGCGTTGTGGGAATACTCGATGCCGACACAATGCTCAACATACCCGATTTCCGCAGTCACGAACGCACATTCCAGATGGTTTCACAGGTGTCGGGACGTGCAGGACGTGCCAAACAAGGGGGGCGGGTGATACTGCAGACACGCAGCGCCGATAGCGACACGATATCACAGGTGGTGGCCAACGACTATGAAGCGATGTATGCAGCAGAGTTGGAAGAACGCAAAATGTTTGGCTATCCGCCGTTTGTCCGACTCATAAATGTATATGTACGCCATCGTGATGCACGCAGGGCCGACCTCCTTGCTACCGACATGGCACGCCTGCTGAAGGCCGCTTTTGCCAACCGTGTGCTGGGGCCCGACCGTCCGGCTGTGTCTCGGGTCAAATCGATGGACGTGAGGAAAATTGTTGTCAAAATAGAGAAAAACGCATCGCCACACATGGTGCGCTCCATCCTGCTCGACCTGCAGGCCCGACTCATGATGCAACCGAGTGCTGCCGGAGTACAGATATACTATGATGTTGACCCTATGTAAACACCCTTTTCTACCATCTGTTGCAATCAACAAACCCCTTGTTATCCCTGAAAAACAATACCTAAGAGCAAATAATCAGCTTTGCGTAATTGTTGTTTGTCAATTATTTCGTACCTTTGTGGCTGTAATCATGCCCCAACGGCACAAAGGCACCTGGGGCGTGACAAGCGTTTTGCGACAAACTGCCAGAAGGGGCAGTACTATATACCATCAAAAAAATATATACCTATATGAACGAATTCAGAGTGTCCGACTGCTGCGGCGGGCTTTGTGCCAAAGGATGCAGCAAGCAGACCGATAAGCTCAATACATACGACTGGCTGGCCGATTTGCCCGATAATTCACAGGTGACCGACCTGGTCGAGATACAATTCAAATCCCCTCGCAAGGGATATTACATCAACTCAAACAACCTGCCGCTTGCGAAAGGTGATGTGGTGGCGGTGGAAGCAAGTCCGGGTCACGACATCGGTACGGTTTCTATGACCGGACGGCTCGTTGCCCTGCAGATAAAGAAGGCCAACCTGCGCCCCGATACAGAGTTGAAGAGGGTTTATCGCAAAGCACGCCAGGTAGATCTCGACAAATATGCCGAGGCAAAGGCCCGCGAGCACGAAACGATGATTGAATCCAGACAGATTGCAAAAGACCTGGGGCTTAAGATGAAGATTGGCGATGTGGAATACCAGGGCGATGGAGGCAAGGCTATATTCTATTATATAGCCGATGACCGTGTTGATTTCCGTCAGCTCATCAAGGTATTGGCCGACCGTTTCAAGGTACGCATCGAGATGAAACAAATCGGGGCGCGGCAGGAAGCGGGGCGTATTGGCGGCATAGGCCCGTGTGGGCGCGAATTGTGTTGTGCTACGTGGATGACCAAGTTTAACAGCGTGTCAACCAGTGCGGCGAGGTTCCAGGACATGTCGCTCAACCCGCAGAAGCTGGCAGGGCAATGTGCCAAGTTGAAGTGCTGTATGAATTACGAGGTTGACCAATATGTAGAAGCTCTGAAAAAACTGCCGTCGAGGGAAATAAGCCTGCACACCATCGACAATGAATACTTCTTTTTCAAGGCCGACATACTTTCAAAGACCATCACTTACTCCACCGACAAGCAGTCGCTGGTGAACGAAGAGACTATATCGGCACACCGTGCATTCGAAGTAATCAATATGAACCGTGACGGACAAAAACCCGACGCTCTGAACGAGGGTGGTGTTCCACGCGGCGGACGTTCAGTAGATTTGCTTGACCAGGATAACATAACACGATTTGACACTGCGAAAAAGAAGAAAAAGAAGAAAAACAAAACAGCAAAGTCAAGCGATAACTCCTAATGACTGTAACCAAGAAACTGTATCGGGCGTTTCTGACGTTTGCCTCCGGCCTGTGCCTTACCTCATGCTTTCATAGTGTTGCCTATCATCAGTATGCTGATGTTGATGTATGGAATTGGAGCGATGCCGATACCCTGACCTTCGTACTGCCGCGTACCGTCAGTTCGGGCGAGTTGATGCCCACTGTCGGTGTGCGCACCACCAGTTCTTTCCCCTACAAGGTGTTGCATCTGAAGTTGGTCATGAGTTGTGATGACGAGGTTTTGACTACCGATACGGTGTATGTTGTCGTGTATGACAGCAACGGACAACCCCTCGGAACGGGCTTTCCTTACATCACAACATTGAAATCGCTGCAACCGGTGTATGTCGATTCGGGGCGGATTTATACGTTCTGTATAAACCATATGATGGGTGAGGAAAGTGTAAAAGGTGTTACAAAAGTGGGCATCGAGCTTGATGTGCCTTGACAGACACGGCCTCATTGTCGCTTGAAGTTGCGCTCGGCATCCATTCGCAGGAAGATGAACAGCAGGATGGTGAAGCCCCATAGCGACGAGCCGCCGTAGCTGAAAAAAGGTAGCGGAATACCTATGACGGGTGCTATGCCAAGCACCATCCCGATATTTATAGTGAGGTGAAACAAGAATATACTGACCACGCTGTAGCCATATACACGCCCCCAGGTGTCGGGTTGTCGTTCGGCCAATACAATGAGTCTCAGGATAAACACCAGGTAAATCATCAATACACCTGCCGCACCGATGAATCCCTCTTCCTCGCCCACGGTGCAGAAGATGAAGTCGGTGTCTTGTTCGGGCACATAATGCAGTTTTGTCTGTGTGCCTTTCAGGAATCCCTTGCCTGCCAGACCGCCTGAACCGATGGCGATTTTGGCCTGATGCACGTTGTAGCCTTCATTCCTTATATCTTCGTTCATACCGAGCAACACCTCGATGCGGTCGCGCTGGTGTTTGCCCAGTACTTCGTGAAACACATAGTCCTGACCATAGAATATGGCCGACGATGCGATGGCGAATATGATGAATAGCAGGTAGCGGTAGTGGCGGGAATATGAGTAGATGACGATGAGGTAGATGATGACTCCGCCCATGATTATGAGTTGTGCGATGCACACGTCGAATGGGATGACGTATGCCGAGAACAGGAGTGCGACGACCGTGGCTCCGATACTGAATAAGGCCATGTTGCGTGTAGCCCGGGGGTTGTTGCCGTAAAACCATACCAGCATTATGGTGCCGACAAGCGACAGCAGCAGTACCCAGAACTCACCGGTGGAGACTGGCATGTAGCCCAGGGGCAGGTCGGCATATTTTATTCCGACAATGAAGTAGGTGATGAACGCCACGCCTGCAAACAGCACCGAGCCGGTCATACCTTCACGATAGAGTACGAAGAACAGCGACAGGAACACGAGTGCCGAGCCGGTCTCCTTCTGTGCGATGATGAACAGCATAGGCACTATAATGAAGCTTGCTACCTTCAGAAAGCCTCTGAGACTCTTCATGTTGAAACCGTACCGTTCCATGTACTTACCGATGGCGAGTGCCACGGCAAACTTGGAAAACTCGGCCGGTTGCAGCTTTATGGGGCCTATAGGTATCCACGAACGCGAGCCTTTGGTATCGGGGGCAATGAAGATGGTGATGATCAGTATGAGCATCATCATTATATATATAGGAGTCGAGGCATTGTAGTAGAATCGTTTTTCGATGAGCAGCAGGGCTCCGGCAAGGGCTATGGCTGTGAGAATCCACACAAACTGCTTGCCCGATTTCAGGTCGAAACTCAGGAGGTCGGGGTTGCCGTAGTCGTAGCAGGCACCGCATATCGAAAACCATCCCCATGTAATCATGACGATGTAGAGCCCTATGGTGAACCAGTCGAGCGACATGAATATGCCTTTGTTGTTGCTGTCTTGAAGCATGTCGGTGTGTTATTTCAATTTTGATTGCGATGTCTTGGTTCCGCGAGTGCGCAGTCACGGCCTCGCGAGTGCGTACTCATGACCCTGCGGGTGCGCACTCACAGCCCCGCGAGTGCGTACTTTCAGTTTATGCTGCGGTTGCTTATTGCTGCGGCACGTGCCTTGCTCTCGGCCGAGAGTTCGCCGCGGATGTATTGTTCCATCATCAGCGCACCAATCGGTACACCGAATGTGGCGCCGTATCCGCCATTCTCCACATATACCGAAATGGCTATCTGAGGGTCGTGTTGTGGTGCGAACCCCATGAACACCGAGTGGTCGTGGCCGCGGTTTTCGGCCGTTCCGGTCTTTCCGCATACATCATACCACGGGCTTTGAGCTCCTTTGCATGTGCCTGTGGTCACAGCACTGCGCATTCCGCTCACCACCTCGCTGTAGTATTTGGCCGACACTTTCGTATAGTGGCGCTCGAGCAGGCTGTCGGCAATATGGCCGCCCTTGATGGCCTTCACGACATGTGGCGTGATGTAATACCCGCGGTTGGCTATGGTGGCTCCCAGGTTGGCTATCTGCAAGGGGGTGAGTGTCACCTCGCCCTGACCTATAGAGATACTCTTTACCGTCAGCGCATTCCATCGGCCCAGGTGATGGTCGTAGTATTCGGCATTAGGTATCATGCCACGTGCCTCGCCTGGTATGTCGATGCCCAGCTTGTAGCCGAATCCCATCGATACCATATAGTCTTTCCATGTGGTCATGGCATCCTGCACGGTAGGGTATTTGGTACGGTTGCCAAACATGTTGAACAAACCCCAGCAAAAGAATCCGTTGCACGATGTTGCGATGGCTGGTTTCAGACTCAGGGGCGACTGGTGTACGTGGCATCCCAACTTCTGATTCTTGTAGTGAAAGCCGCCGTTGCACGGGTAGTACGTTGTGTTGGGATCGACTATGCCCTCTTGCATGAATGTAAGAGCCTGTGATGTCTTGAATGTGGAGCCTGGAGGATAAGTGCCCGATACGGCGCGGTTGAACATCGGTCGGTTCGGGTCGGCCAGCATCTGCCTTATGTTGCTGCCACGCTGCTTGCCCAGCAGGTCGAACGGACTGAACGTGGGCGACGAAACCAAACACAACACCTCGCCTGTCGCAGGTTCGATGGCCACGATACTGCCGCGTTTGCCCTGCATCAGGCGTTCGCCCAATGCCTGAAGTCCGATGTCAAGACTCAGCATGACGTCTTTTCCTTGTTCAGGCTGACGGTCGTCTGCACCGTCGCGATAGTGCCCCTGAATCTTGCCACGGGCATCGCGCAGCAGTACTTCAACTCCTTTCTGTCCACGAAGTACACTTTCATACGACCGTTCCACACCCAGCTTGCCAATGTAGTCGCCGGCACGGTAGTAGCTGTCGGCATCGACGTCGCTGGCCGACACCTCGGCCACATCGCCCAACACATGGGCTGCATAGGGGTAATTATACTGACGCGTGGTGCGCTCGCGTATGTAAAAACCCTTGAACCGGAACATTTTCTCCTGCAAGACCTGAAAGTCGGTTGCTGAAATCTGAGGCATGAACAACTGCTGAGAGTATGATGAATAACCCGGATTCTTGCTCGTATCGGTTATGTTTTTCATGCGTTCCTCGAATTTCTGACGGCTTATGTGCAGTGTGTTGCAAAAGTCGAGCGTGTCGAGGTCGCTCAATTCGCGGGTTATCACCATCACATCGTAGGCCGGTTGGTTATATACCAGCAGACGGCCCGTGCGGTCGTAGATAGCTCCGCGCGAAGGATAGACCACTTTCCTGTAAAGTGCGTTGTTCCAAGCTATCTGCTCGTAGTCGTTTGGAATGAGTTGCAGGAACACCAACCTCACAATATAACCAATAACGACGGCCAGTGCAAGGCCGCCGATTACATATTGTCGCCGTTCGAGTTCGTATTTCTTCATTGCATTACGTCGCGTTCTTTAGGTCTGTTGCGTACAATATATTCGGTGCAGATGGAGATGAGCGATGCCATCAGTGTGCCGCCAATCATGGCTCCGATGGTGAGTACGAGGTCGGAGAGGGTGAAGGCATCGAGAAAGTAGAACGACATGTGCAGCAACCCCATGCAGGTAAGTGTGTACCAAATGTAGTTTGACAGGTTCATCGACTGTATTGTAGGCTTGAACGAATCGACTACATCGCGGGGCATGAACAGTTTCAGCAGATAGGGTTTTACCATGGCCAGCAATGTCATGCTGGCGGTTCCCATACCCATGGTGTTTGAAAACAGGTCGTAAATGAAACCCATCGTGAATCCCCACCACAGTTGTGACATGCGCGACATGCCGCTCTCAAGGCATATAATCATGTAGCCGATGATGAGCGGTGTTGCGTAGCCGAACAAGTGCAGGTGGTTCAGCAGTAACAGCTGAACCAGCAGGAGCAGGGCCATGCGGCCTAAGCGTATGAACGATTTGTGTGACACGTGGGGGAGGGTTAAAGGGTCATTACTGAGTCGGCAACGTGTTCCAACTGCCGCTTTTCTGTGTGGTGGTAGTTGGTTATGACGCTCACATTGCGAACCGTGGCGAAATCTACGGCCAGGCGAATCTTGAGTGTGTGTGAGAGTCCGTCGGCCGATGGTTCAGTATCTTGTATGGTTCCGATAGGTATTCCCGAAGGGAAGATGTCGGAATATCCGTTGGTTTCTACCTTCTCGTTCTTGCTTATTTTGATGTGCAGCGGCACTCCGGTCATGTAGGCGCTGCGTATGTCACCGAATTTCCATTCCAGCGTGCCTGATGCGCTGTGCTGGCTGAGTCGGCAGCTTACTTTAGACTTGACGTTGATGAGTGGCATCACAATCGAGTAGTGTGCCGAGGTAAGATAGACGATGCCTACTACTCCGCTCGAGCATACAACTCCCATTTCGGGGCGTATGCCGTCATCACTGCCGCGGTTTATGGTGAGCAGGTTGGTGCTGTGGCCGGTTGTGGCATTTATCACCTGTGCTCCTACAAACCTGTATCGTGAGCGGTTGAAACCTGTGAATTGCAGTGTGTCGATGTGGTGTGAGGCCAGTTGGCGTTTCATCTCATGCACCTCGGCCCTGAGTTGCATGTTTTCTGCTTCGAGCATTTCGTTGGTTGTGCCTAAGCCTACATACGACGTGACTCCGTCGGCGGCCGAGTAGATACCGCCTACTACTGAGTTTGCAGTCGTGAAAAACACGCTGCCTTGGTAGTTGTTGAAGCGTACGAGCATGGCAAGGCTGAATCCTTCCATCAGGAGGAATGCAAACCAGTACTTATACTTTATAATAAAGTTGATAAGATTTTGCATCGCTATGTCATCTCATAAGGACTGAGCTGTAAGTGTCGAGGTGTTTGAGTGCGATGCCGGTGCCTTTTGCCACGCTGTGTAATGGGTCTTCGGCTATGTGGAATGGTATGTGGATCTTGTCGGTGAGGCGTTTGTCGAGTCCGCGCAGCAATGCTCCGCCGCCGGTGAGGTAGATTCCGTTTTCCACTATGTCGGCATATATCTCTGGTGGTGTCTTCTCGAGTGCGTTGAGTATGGCGGTCTCTATCTTTGCCACCGACTTGTCTATGCAGTGTGCTATTTCCTGGTAGCATACCGATATTTCCATCGGGAGGGCTGTGATGCGGTTAGGGCCGTGTACCACGTATTCTTCGGGTGCGTTGTCGTCGAGTTCTGTGAGTGCTGAGCCGACGTTGATTTTTATGCGTTCGGCCATTCGTTCCGACACTTTTACGTTGTGCTGGCGGCTCATGTATTCCTGGATGTCGGCAGTGAGTTCGTCGCCGGCTACGCGTATTGAGCTGTTCGACACGATACCGCAGAGTGATATGACGGCTATCTCGGTCGAGCCGCCGCCTATATCCACGACCATGTGTCCTTTCGGTGCTGTCACGTCAAGACCGATTCCGATTGCAGCTGCCATAGGTTCGAAAAGCAGATATACGTCGCGGCCGTTGGCATGTTCAGCGCTGTCGCGCACGGCTCGCAGTTCCACTTCGGTCGAGCCCGACGGTACACCTATCACCATGCGCAGCGCGGGGTTCATGAAGCTGCGGCCGGTGTTGATTTTCTTGATGAGGCCGCGCATCATCTGTTCGCAGGCGTTGAAGTCGGCTATCACACCGTCTTTCAGCGGGCGGCAGGTGCGGATGTCGGGGTGGGTCTTCTCGTGCATCATCTTGGCTTTCTTGCCTACCTCTATCATTTTGTTGGTCTTGCGGTCGAGGGCGACGACTGATGGCTCGTCAACCACGATTTTACCGTTTGAGATAATGATGGTGTTGGCTGTGCCAAGGTCCATCGCTATATCTTGGGTCAGTGAAAAAAGTCCTGAAAAAAATCCCATGATGTGAGAGTTGTGTTTTAAGGGGTTATACTGTCTGGGTTGTCTGTTTGTCTGTGTGTTGTCTGTTTGTCTGTCTGTGGGTTGTCAGTTTCCTGCGAACCATTGGTGAATGGCGGTGTCGTAGTGTGAGCTTATGGCGAATGCGCGTTCGGCAAACCAACGGCGTTGTTGCTTGGTGGTGGTGGCGCCTTGTGTGCGTATGATATCGGTCAGTGATGCATATTCGGCCTTGCCGGGTACTATCACTACGTCTTCGAAGTTTTTGGCTGCTGCCCTGATGAGCGATATGCCGCCTATGTCGATTTTTTCTATTATGGCATTTTCGTCGGTGGTGGATGCCACTGTATCTTCGAATGGGTAGAGGTCAACTACCACGAGGTCTATCTTTGGAATTGCGTAGTGGGCCATCTCTGCCTGGTCGCCTTCGAGCGCACGGCGTCCCAGTATGCCTCCAAACACTTTTGGATGCAGGGTCTTGACTCGTCCGCCCAGTATCGAGGGGTAACTTGTCAAGTCCTCAACCTTCTTGCAGGGGTAGCCCAACGAGGTGATGAAGGCTTGTGTGCCTCCGGTTGACAGAAATTCCACACCGTGTTTGTGAAGCTCGGCCAGAAGCTCGTCCAAGCCGTCTTTGTGGTACACCGATATGAGTGCTGTTTTTATTGTCCTGTCGGTTGTCATTATTTTCTGGTTTTATTTCAATTGTATTCTTACATTCCTGATTTATGTGCAAAAGTACGAAAATAAAATGAAAACAGACGAAAACTTATGTAAATATTTTTGAAAAAGGTAAATAATGATTACATTTGCATCGAAAACCACACGTCCATGCGACATCACGATTACAACCCCAACCATTTAGCCCGTTTTTTCATGGACGCCCTCGCTCCGTTTTTCTTTGTGTCGGCCTTCATGCTTGGTGGCGGTACTGTCAGGATTCATGCCCAGCTGTTTGAGTTCCGCAATCCTAACGGCTCGTCGTGGTCGCGTACAGAGCAACAGGAGCCTGTCGAGGCTGCAAAATACAAAGGTGGCATGAAGGGGCTGAACCAGTTTCTGGCCAAGGAGTTCCGTCCGGTGCAGTCGGCACGCAGCGTTGACGGCACCATCTACATCGTATGTGAAATCACGGCTAAGGGGCGCATTGGCGACTATCAGATTCGTCGCTCCCTGGGGCGTGAGCTTGATGCCGAGGCTGTGCGTGTGTTGAAAAAACTGAAGTTCAAGCCTGCACGGCGTGGCAAGAAGAAGGTTGCGAGTCAAATCAACATCACTTTCCCCATACGTCACGGCCGCGTGTCGTTCTCTACATTGCAGACGGTGGATGTGTGACATATACCTGCGAAAGTTGAATTAATATATGTTTGAATAGGATGAATAAGATTAAGTTTATTACATTTCCGTTGATGCTTTTATTTGCATCATGTGTTTCCACTCCTTCGGCCGATGTGGGTTCCGATGCTTCGGTTGGCCCTACTGTATGCGACGAGCCGTTGCGTGTCACACAAGCTTTGGCCGATTCACTATCTCACTACGCTTTTTTCTATGGTTTTCACACCGGTCGTGCTTTGGTTGTCAGAAGCGAAGGCTCCTCGTCGGTTTCAAAGTCGGGATATATCGATGCCGAAGGGCGTGAGGTCATCCCCTGCCAGTACACAGTTGCCGAGTCGTTCCGAAACGGATATGCACGCGTAAGACTCGATGGCCGCAGCTTCTATATTGACACCGACGGCCGCGAAGTGGCTGATTCCATTGCACTTGCAGCAGGTGTGGTCAATGATGCACCAAGGTTCTTCACAAAGAAGGTTGGCGAACGTGGCAATCCTTACAACGACAACAAATCGCCTATCGTGATGATGGGGTTGAAGGATGCCGAGGGCAACATACTTGTCGAACCGCGCTACACGTGGGCATTCCCCTTCTCCGAAGGGTTGGCTGCCGTGGTGACGGGCGGCGATGATATCGACTTCACGGGACCTGGCGGCACCACGCCCGAGGGCCGTCTCGGATTCATCGACGAGTCGGGACGTGAGGTCATCGCACCACAATTCCTCGACAATATAGCCTATCACACCGGCGAGAACTACTATGGCGAAAGTCCACGCCCACTATTTTCCGAAGGGTTGGCACCCGTATGCATCGACGGACTTTTCGGGTTTATCGACAAAAAGGGTGATGTGGTCATTCCCGCCCGATACGATTTTGCCGAGCCATTCCATGATGGCCGCGCAATGGTCTGTCGTGACGAAAACTGCGGATTCATCGACCACGAAGGCCGCGAGGTCATACCACTGCAATACCCTCGTGCCGAGTTTTTCGTCGATAGCATTGCTCCCGTACAGATAGGCGACCGTCTCGCATTCATCGACACCGATGGCCGCGAAGTCATACCTCCTGTGTTCGATGCCGTGATGGATGTCGATTGGATGTGGTACTGGATTACCGGAGAGATGTATTCCAACGGGTTACTCCTGCTCAAATTTAATGGTGAACAGGGATTTATCGACCGTCATGGCAACAGCACCTTCAAGTCGCTCGATTATCATATACCCGAAGCAGGTGCCTCCGAAACCCACTAATAAAGGACTTGCAGGCATCTGACCTTTACTGAAAGAACGCAGAAGTTTTGCTGCGAGTATATAGAAATACTTTAATTTTTGGCCGAAAACAATTAAATTGCGTCGAAAATCAAAGAAATACTCAGTTCTCTCAGGCTTTTTTATGTAATAAATGCGACTTATCAGTAAATTCTTTGTTGATGAGTAGAATAATGTGTATATTTGCTGTGAAAATAGAGACTTGATGCTCAACTGATACAACTCAATATCTAACCAATACTTGAATCTATGATAAAACGAAACGTGCTCCTCATCGTTGGCTTCTTGGCCTCGCTTTGTCTCACGGCAGAGACATTTCAAGTAAAAATAGGTCAGGAATACTTTGTTGACTACAGAGCTACGGCACGCTTACAGCTCTCCTCGGCCAGTTGGTATTCAGAAGATCCGAGCATAGCTCGTGTCATCAACCCTGGTTATGCCACCAACACTATGTGGTGTACGGTAGTGGGTGTGAAAAAGGGAGTTACATTTGTCCACTGCTATTATAGTGGGAGCGACCGCATTACGGGCAGTGCCATGAGCGGGGAGCAGGAATATCGCATTGAGGTGCTCGATGGCAAACCGGTGAGCATCACGCTCAGCCCCAACCCCCTGGAAGTTGACCAAGGCTCAACGGCACAGCTCAAAGGACTTATCATGCCTCGCGATGCCGAGTGGTCGTCGGTCACATGGGCTTCGCGCAACACTGCCATTGCCACGGTGAGCGGACAGGGCGAGTCGGCCACGGTGCGTGGAGTGGGAGTGGGCGAGACCACCATCACCGCCACCTGTGACAACGGAACCGTGGGTACCTGCCGAGTGATTGTGTATGGCACCAACCCTACGTCGCTCACACTTTCGACCACGGCAACAGAGTTTGAGCCAGAGGCGGTATATGATTTCTCATACACCTTCTACCCGTCAAACCAGCGCTCACCGATTACGTGGCGAACGTCGGACGCCACTGTGGCCGACCTGGTGATGGTTGGGTACGATGAAGAGTCGATTCGGATTGAGACTTACAAACCAGGCAAGGCCGTAATAACCGGTACTACGGCCAACGGACTCACGGCATCGCTCACCGTCAATGTCACAAGCCCGCCACTCGAAGTCAGTAGGTGGGGTACGAGCGATGGCAGGACTACCGACGTGTCGGTCGAGGCCAAGCCATACGTCCATTTCAATCAGCCGGCGTATCCTTCTGCTCATTTTGATGAAATCATACTCTACCAAGGAGACTGGCAGACCGATCCTGCTACGGCTAGCAAGGTGTCGGGAAAGGTGAGCTGGACGGACCAGTGGCACTACACTCTACAATTTGAACCCGACGAGTTGCTTTGGCCACATACAAATTACGTGCTGTATATTCCCGACGGTGCACTCCAGACGGAATATGGCAGACCATTGGAAGGCGGACACCTTTTCGATTTCAATACAGGACACGGCAAGACGATGACCCTCACTGCATCAGTGCCAGGCGGAGTAATCGACGAACCAACCTACGTAACCCTTACGTGTAGCGAGCCAGATGCCACATTGTATTACACCACAGACGGAAATGACCCCACAACCCAAGACTCTAAATATAATGAGAGGGGGATATACATAGACAGAACCCTTACACTGAAGGTCATTGCAGTGAAAGAAGGATTCGAGATCGAAGACTTAACGTTGCAATACACGGCCGACTTCCATTGGGTGGAGTGGAAGAACTTGTACCCATCCTTCAGGCCCTACAACACGTCGCACTTAACACCGTTCGCCGTATTGTCCGAAGGCGGATTCGAGCCGACGCAATACTTCAACGACGAAAACCTCTTCGTGATTACATATCCTGGATACGAGGAAATAGATGGCGAGTTCTTTATCATTGACAACTTGCTGGTGTTTGTGCCTGCCGAGCCGTTCAAGGACGACGAAAACTATGCAATGTATGTTGAGTCGGGAGTCATGCGAAACGCCAACAAAGGCTTCAACGAATATTTCTACTACTATGTGATCAGGGGTACTGCACCCGAGTCGGCACCACTACTCGAGGGGGTAAGTACATATCACCATCGCCTGACCGTGAAACCGGGGACACGCACCGTGGTGGTGGCATTCCCAGAGCCATATAATGCCGACTACGAAAAGTGGCAGTGGACATCGAGCGACACCTCGGTGGCCACGGTCGATAGCCGTGGAGTGGTGACGACACTGAAGGAAGGTACATGTACCATCACCATCACAACCGACAACGGCTACAGTGACTCTTGCCGACTGATTGTGGGTACAAGGGCGGTGGAAGACGTGAATGCCGACGGAAAGACCGACACGCAGGATGTGTTGCACATATACACGACGATTCAAAACTCTGACTCAACCGACAACTCCAGTGACGTGAATGCCGACGGAAAGACCGACACGCAGGACGTGCTGAAGGTGTATGAATATATACAGCAGCACTAAGCTGGCTGACAATACGGAAACGCTGCACATCGCTCGATGTACAGCGTTTCCTTATGGTGGTACCTCCAGGATTCGAACCGGGGACACACGGATTTTCAGTCCGATGCTCTACCTACTGAGCTAAGGCACCATCGCGTTCTGCGGGTGCAAAGTTACGACATTCTTTTGAACTGACCAAACATTTGGTCGGAAATTTTGCGCTTAAGGCACAAATTTGCTTAAAGCAAGGCTGATGCCGTCGTTATCTACATCGGTCGTGACATACTGTGCCGCAGCCTTTACTTCGTCGCGGGCATTACCCATCGCAATTCCAAGTCCTACATGTTGCAGCATTGAAATATCGTTGCCGCCATCTCCAAAAGCCATCGTCTCGCTCAGGCTGATGCCGTAGTGTCCGATGATGGCATCAATGCCTCGGGCTTTGTCGTTGCCCTTGCAGATGATGTCAGTAAAAAACGGATGCCACCGCTGTGTGTCGCAGCCGGAAAGCACGTCGGTCATGAGCCGTGGTTGCTCGCTGTCCTTATAGAATGCGATGATTTGCATCACATCCATGTCGAGACAACTCTCAATTGGTGCCAGTCGTGGCGGTTGGAGGTTGAGGAGGTGCATGATGTCTTCAGCCTCGGCCGATGAGCCTGTAACGAATGTGTCGTCGTTTGAAGCGAAAGCAATGGGAAACGGATGGTCTTGGTAGTAGTCGATAAGCCGGAGGAGGTCGGCACGCCCCACGGGATTATGACGTATTACGACTCCGTCGCTTGTCTGGCAATTAGCACCGTTCACGGTCATGATGCCATCATACTCAAGACCGTCAATATTGTTGACAAAGGGCAATGGGCGACCGGTCGCTATGAACACCTTGACACCCGATTGGCGTATTCGCCTGATGGCATTGATGGCCGAATGGGGTATCCTGTGGGTGTTGAACGACACAAGCGTACCATCTATATCGAAGAAGGCTGCACGTATCATCGGTTTCGATTGCTCAATTGTCTCAGTGTCCACTTTATTTTAGTTATTCGCTCAGGAGAAATTGCTTGAACGATTCAAAATCGCGGCTCATCGCCACGCTCTGCTTCTTGCCCTTCATGAATGCTTGCAGTTTGTGGGGTATCTCGATGTCGGTGCCGAGTATGTTATCTACTGTCTGCTTGAACTTTGCAGGATGTGCAGTCTCCAGGAATACACCTGTCTCGTCGTCTTGCAGGCGTTCAGACACTGCTCGGAATCCACATGCACCATGTGGGTCGCACACATATCCCGTTGCCTTATAGACTTGTTGCATGGTGTCGGCTATCTGCTTGTCGGTGAATGTGGCGCCGCTTATGTCGGCACGTATGGCCTTCCAGTCGTTGTCATATAGTTCGCTGATGCGTGCAAAGTTGCTTGGGTTGCCTACATCCATTGCGTTGGCAATGGTCTGTATTGATGGTTGTGGAGTGTAAATGCCAGTCTGCAGATATTGGTAGAACACATCGTTGGCATTGTTGGCGGCGATGAATCGTTTTATAGGCAGGCCCATACGCTTGGCAACCAGTCCGGCGCATATATTGCCGAAGTTGCCCGATGGCACACAAACCACGAGATTATCGGCCTTGCCACGACGTTTCATCTGTGCGTAGGCGTTGAAGTAGTAAAAAGCCTGGGGCAGTAACCGTGCCACGTTGATGCTGTTGGCCGATGTGAGGCGCATGTGGCTGTTGAGTTCGGCATCGGTGAATGCAGACTTTACGAGTGTCTGGCAATCGTCGAACACGCCCTCGACTTCGATTGCCGTGATGTTCTGTCCCAATGTAGTGAACTGGCACTCTTGTATCTGGCTGACCTTGCCTTTAGGATACAGCACATATACGTGTATGCCTTCAACTCCGAGGAAGCCATTGGCAACCGCGCTGCCTGTATCGCCCGATGTGGCAACGAGGACATTGACACTAGGATGACTAGAAAGACTAGTATCCCTAGAAGGACTAGTATCCCTAGAAGGACTAGTATCACTAGAGAGACTAGTATCACTATTTGATGTCTGGAGTTGATATTGCAGGAGTCGTGCCATGAAACGTGCCCCTACATCCTTGAATGCAAGCGTCGGTCCGTGGAAGAGTTCGAGTGAAAATATGTTGTCGGTCACTTCCACTACAGGGCAGTCGAATGTAAGTGTGTCGTAAACGATGTCGTTGAGTGCATCGGCATCTACGTCCTCGCCGAAGAATGCCGCAGCAACATTGTATGCGATGTCTCTGAACGACATGTCTTGTATGTTGCAGAACAACTCTTGTGGCAGGGTCTTGATATGCTGAGGCATATATAGTCCGCGGTCTTCTGCCAGACCTTTCACTACTGCCTTCCTGAGGTTGGCTATAGGGGCTGTGCCGTTTGTGCTGTAATAGTTCATATATTCATCAGTGTATTGATAAATTCGTTATTGCGTAGCAGGCCGTGCATTCCCTCTTTGCACGCCATTTCGTCGAATGTCTGTACGCAGTCGGGTTTGATGCCGTTTGCATAGATTAGGAAAGGCACTGGCTCGTTGGTGTGTGTGCGGTGTGCTATGGGTGTTGGGTGGTCGGGCATGACGGCAATGGCCACAGGGTCGTTCCAGTCTTTCACCGCCTCGTATATCGGTCCTACCACCCGGCGGTCGAGGTCTTCGATAGTCTGCAGCTTCAGTTTCAGGTCGCCGTCGTGTCCTGCCTCGTCGCTTGCTTCGACATGCAGATATACGAAGTCGTCGGTGCGCAATGCGTTGATGGCTGCCTCGGCCTTGCCCTCGTAGTTGGTGTCGTATAGTCCGGTGGCGCCGGGCACGTTGATAACCCTGAGTCCGGCCAGTGTTCCTATTCCGCGTATCAGGTCAACAGCCGTTATAACTGCTCCGCGTCTTATTTGTTTAAAGGTCTCGGTGAGTGGCACCATGTGTGGCCTGTATCCTCCGGCCCAGGGCCATATGGAGTTGGCAGGGTCTTTGCCTTCGGCCATGCGTCTTATGTTGAGCGGATGGTCTGCCAGCAGTTGTTGCGAGCGTATGATGAGGTCGTTGAGCAGGTCGGCGGTTGGTTGTGCTTCGGGTGTCGAGGCTTTCACCAGCAGTGGTTTCCATGGTTGCCCCGGTACATCGTGTGGGGGCGTGCATATCAGGTTTTTGTTTCCACCTTTTATGACGAGCAGGTTGCGGTATTGCACTCCTGTGTAGAAGTGTATGTGTTCGTTGCCGAGGTGTTCCTGCAGGTGGCGCATGAGTATGTCGGCTTCCTCTGTTTCGAGTCTTCCGCACGAGTGGTTTTTTATCGTGTTGCCTTCGATGCAGATGAGGTTGCAGCGTATAGCCATGTCGTCGGGTTGCAGTTCCACTCCCATGCTTGCTGCCTCGAGTGGTCCTCGGCCCTCATACACTTCGTGTTGGTCGTATCCCAGTATGCTGCTGTTGGCCACTTCGCTGCCGGGGTGGAACCCGTCGGGCACGGTCTTCAGCATGCCTGTCTGTCCCATCCGTGCCAGCATGTCCATATATGGTGTCTTGGCGTATTGCAGCAGTGTTTTGCCGCCGAGGCTTTCAACAGGCCAGTCGGCCATTCCGTCGCCAAGGATTATGATGTGTTTCATGTCCCTTTTTATGTCGTTGCGATGCTCGTCAGATGTTGGCTATGCTCATGATGTCGGCAAACACACCGGCCGCCGTGACTCCTGCTCCTGCTCCGTATCCTTGTATGAGCATAGGGTATTGGTTGTATCGCTCGGTGGTGAGTAGTATTATGTTGTTTGAGCCTTCGAGGTTGTAGAACGGATGTGTTGCCCCCACTTCCATGAGCGACACGCAGCAGTGTCCTTCTTCCAGCCGTGCCACAAACCTCCAGTGTTTTCCTTCCTGCTCCAGGGTCTTGCGTCGTGCCTCGAAGTCGGCATCGAGTTCGGGCAGGTGCGTCCAGAAGTCGGCCAGTGAGCCGTCGAAGAATGCTGGTGGGATGAACAGGTGTGTCTCAACGTCTTCCTGGTTTATTTTGTATCCGGCTTCGCGCGACAGGATTACGAGTTTGCGTATCACGTCTTTGCCGCTCAGGTCTATCCGTGGGTCGGGTTCTGAATATCCTTCGTCTTTTGCCAGTCTCACAGTCTGGCTGAATGGTATGTCGGCGCTGAGTTTGTTGAATATATAGTTGAGTGTTCCGCTCAGCACGGCTTCTATTTTCAGTATCTTGTCGCCGCTGTTGATAAGGTCGTTTATGGTGTTGATTACGGGCAGTCCGGCACCGACGTTGGTTTCGAACAGGAACTTCACCCCGCGTTTGCGTGCAGTGTCTTTCAGTTGTGAGTAGTTGTCGTAGTCTGACGATGCTGCAATCTTGTTTGCTGCCACCACCGAAATGCTGTGTTCGAGCAGGTCGTTGTAGAGTGCTGCCACTTCACGGCTGGCTGTGCAATCCACGAATACCGAGTTGAAAATGTTCATCCCTATTACCTCGTCTCTCAGTCGCTCTGTGTTGCTTGGGCTGCTTTCTGCCAGTTGGTCTTTGTAGTTTTCGAGGTCTATGCCTTCGCGTCTGAATATTGCTTTCTTGCTGCTGGCTATCCCCACGACGTTGAGCAGCAGGTTCCGTTCGCGTTTCAGTTTTTCGCGTTGTGCCGCAATTTGGTTGATGAGGCTGTTGCCCACTGTCCCCACTCCGCAGATGAACAGGTTGAGCACTTGGTATTCAGACAGGAAGAAACTGTCGTGAATTACGTTGAGCGACTTCCTGAGCGACTTGCTTTCCACTACAAACGAGATGTTCGTCTCGCTTGCTCCTTGTGCACATGCTATGACGCTTATTCCGTTGCGTCCCAGTGTTCCGAACAGCTTGCCGGCAATGCCCGGTGTGTGTTTCATGTTTTCGCCCACTACGGCCACGGTTGCCAGGTTTTTCTCTACGGTCATTGGATACATGGCACCCATTTCTATCTCTTTGGCAAATTCGTCGTTCAGCACCTCACATGCCAGTTCGGCGTCTTCGTTTCTCACACCTATGGATGTACTGTTTTCCGACGATGCCTGGCTCACCATGAATACGCTGATCTGGTT
Organism: uncultured Prevotellaceae bacterium; assembly: GCA_937915745.1. Taxonomy (GTDB): domain Bacteria; phylum Bacteroidota; class Bacteroidia; order Bacteroidales; family Bacteroidaceae; genus Colivivens. The sequence continues at coordinate 21,385 of CALGGJ010000038.1, forward strand.
GTCGGCCAGTGTGGTGAAGATGCGCCGGTTGACGCCTATCACACCCACCATCGACAGTCCCGCCACGGTGATGAGGCTTGTATCGTTGATTGAGCTGATGCCTTTGATGGCCCGTTTCTCGTCGTGCGATTCCTGTTCGATGATAGTGCCTGTGGCTTCGGGGTGGAATGTGTTTTTGATGAGTATCGGTATGTTCTTCACACACACGGGGTATATCGTTGGCGGATATACCACCTTGGCCCCGAAGTTGCATAGTTCCATGGCTTCTATGTAGCTCAGGCGGTCTATTGTGTATGCTGTGTTTATCACCTTTGGGTCGGCTGTCATGAATCCGTCAACGTCGGTCCATATCTCGAGCACCCTGGCATTCAGCGCTGCCGCAATGATGCTGGCGGTGTAGTCGCTGCCGCCGCGTCCCAGGTTGGTGATTTCGCCTGTATGTATGTCGGTCGATATGAATCCACCGGCTACGGCCGCCTTGAACTCTACGCTCATCGCCTCGCGCACATTGCGGGTGGTCTGTTCGTCGGCCAGCAGGTTCTTGCCTTGTTTCTTTTCGGTCTTGATGATTGTGAGCGAGTCAAACCACTGTGACCCGTCAATCAGTTCGGCGCATATCCGACTCGACATACGCTCGCCATAGCTCACGATGGCGTTCAGTGTCTTTTCCGACAGGTCGCGTATGAGATATACACCCTGGTAAATGCTTTTCAGGTCTTCCAGCAGGTTGTCTATCTCTTTCAGCAGTGCAATTTTGGTCTTTGCATTGTCTATCACCTTCTCAATCATTTCGTGGTGCCGCAATACCATCTCGTAATACGAGTCGAGGTATTTGGCATCGCCTGCCACGGCCAGGCGCGATGTGTTGATGAGTTTGTCGGTTATTCCGCCAAAGGCCGACACCACCACTATCACAGGCTCTGTCTGTGATTCCACTATCTTTTTTACGTTGAGTATGCTTTCCGGCGAACCTACGGATGTTCCACCAAACTTCAGTACTTTCATTTCCAGGGGTTGTGTTTTATTACGTTCGTAGCAGTATGTGTGAGTGCGCCGACGTGGATGTCGTGCCCTTGCACTCTGCAATCGGGTGCAAAGGTACGACTTTTCTGTCAAACGGCAATCGTTTATGTCTGTTTTGTGACAATAGGCAGGCTGTAAATATGTTGTGTTACAGGTTTTTTTATTTTCGGTCGGGCATTTGTGTTTTGCCTACAGGCCGGTGTGCCGCAGTTGCGGCCGCTGGTCATCCGGCTGCTCAGCTCACAATCACCCACACATCGTCTTTCCTCTCCAACCGCTTGCGTATCCATATCATGAGGTCGGTAAACTTCTTGCGCGACCAGAATATGTGTACCTGTCCCAGCGACTGGTGTATGGTGCGTTCGCTGCCCACCAGTATGCAGCCCTGTGTGTCTTTTGGGAAGTTGCCAACGTGTATCTCCACCATCGTGAAGTGTGGCACGTTGGCTAGCAGTGCCACTTCTTCTTTCTGTCGCGGCGATGCATAGACCGAAATCTTGTACTTGCCACAGGGTATGGCCGTGTGTCCACGCAGTTTCTTCTCGGTAGCCCAGTTGATGGCATGTGGCTCGAGTGTATAGCCTTGTACGGCACCGTCATCGGTGAAGAACCGGCCGCTGGTCGATTCCTTCAGCAGTGTGTCTCTCACAATTGTTATGTATCTGTCCATATCGGTAATTTGTTATGTTTACGGCTGCAAAGTTACCGACATATACCGATACCTGCAAAAAAGGCGGTAGCCCTTGGTCGTTGTCGGCCAAAGGCTACCGTGGGCTCACACCTGCCCCTCTGCGACAGCGCACTCTCGGGCTTGCGAGTGCGCACTCTCGGGCTTGCGACAGCGCACTCTCAGGCCTGCGACAGCGCACTCTCCAGCCGTTGCACCAGGGGTTGCAGTTCGTGGTCGAAGAATTCGTAGGCCATATACCGGTGGAATCCAGCCCGGTTGCCTATGTCGCCAAACTCCTGTACCATCTGGCTGAATGTGGGTCGTGATATGAGTGCTGCAGTCATGGCTGCCCTCACCACCTTTGCCACATCCTTGCCCCTATGTCCGTCGATGAGCTGATGCAGCTGCTGCATGATGGCGGTCTTGTTGCGGGGGTCGATTATACACGATTCGAATCGTGGTGTTGCCTCACACGACAACACCTCGTCGAGTCGGGCCACACGCTCGTTTTCCACTTTCGATTTCAGTTTCGACACAATGCCAAACTCGCGCCGGCTGAAATTTTTCACGGCCGACACCACCACACCCAGCACTCTCAGTTCGGTGGTGGCATCTACACGCATCGATGTGTATCCCTTCTTGAAGTTGGCAGGCACGAGCCACACCACGTCTTTTTGTCGCTCGTCGCGGTAGAAATAGCGTAACACCGGCTCGCCGTCAACCGATGCAGCCACGATGCAGCCGTTCTGTGGCTCTACACCGGCCTCCAACACCACCGTGTCGCCATCGAAGATGCCGGCATCGACCATGCAGTCGCCGCGAATGCAGGCCGAGAACGAGTGTACACCGCTGGCATGGAGCAGGGTTAGCGCATTTTCGTAGCTGCACTCGGCATCGCCCACATCGAGCGGCGTGCCGGCATGGAGCCGTGAGTCGTAAACACGTATCTGCCCTCCCGACTTGGTGAGCAGACTGAGTAAATAGAAGTCGCCTGTACGTTGCATAATAATTGTATTCGGGCTGAACCCGGGGGTCCTGAAAAAAAAGGGCGAGCCTCTGCCCCCGGACTCACGTCCTGAACAGAGGCTCTGTGATTTGTCGTGGGGTTGGATTTGTAATTGTTTTTAATTAACTCGTATATAAACGATTCCCACGGCTAAATCATTACCGCTTATCCATCTCGGCACGAACGCCGTCTTTAGTCCCAGAAGCCGTTGGCCCATACGTCGCGCTCCTTGGCTGTGCCTACTACGTCGTCTTGCTGGGTGTTGTCAACACTTACCGATGCACATACCATCTTGGTTGTGGCAATGGTGGTAATTACTGTCTGTGGTTTGATATATGTCTTCATAATGATAATTTACTATTTAATGAATACAAGTTTCGTACTATGTCTTGGTTACATATCAGATACACTCCTGCGCTTCGCTCCGTCGGTATGACAGGCGGAAGGTTGCCGGATACACTCCTGCGCTTCGCTCCGTCGGTATGACAGGCGGAAGGTTGCCGGCCGGGCAGCAGGGGCTGCATGGCACAAACATTGACCTTCGGTCTTTGTTTCCTCGCCATGCCAAAGTGAGCAAGCTCCCTTTGGTCATTTGGCTTAACGAAAACATTGACCTTCGGTCTTTGTTTCCTCGCCATGCCAAAGTGAGCAAGCTCCCT
>CALGGJ010000039.1 GCA_937915745.1 uncultured Prevotellaceae bacterium
GGTGCGATTGTCAAATGCGCCTGTCTTGCCGATTTTAAAACCGTTGCAATCGGCTATAATGGTGTTAATGCGCCGCGTTATCTGCCGTTTGAGCGAGGAAATGGTGTCTGTCGGTTTGTCGGTAATCAGACAATCAGTATAAATGGCGTTTTGACTGATGCCCGAAAGTCCAACATCCGCCAACGCCTTATAGACGGCAAGGCTTACAATTTTATTGCTCATAACTCTGAATTTTTATCAAAAGTATAAAACTATGCCGAAACTGTATCAATATATGGGAATAAACCTGTGGTTTTGGTCTGACGAACACGACCCAATCCACCTGCACGCCCGATGCAACGGCGCAACTATGATTGTGAAACTCTACGTTAAAAACGGTCGTGTTTGGCGCGTAACCTACAAAGCGAAATCGGGCAAATTCAGTGCCGACAAAGAAAAGGCGCTACGCACACTTGTATCGGCAATGAAAGAAAATATCCGCACCGCTTGGATTGACTACTTCATCAACCATCAGCATATAGCACCAATAATAATCAACAAAAAAATCAAATAACTATGAAAACAATTGTCTGCGTATCGGAAACACAACACGAACTATTGATCGTAATAGCGCAAAAATTACTGACCGCACCGTGCGAAAAAGGCAGCATCAAAATGGAAATCAATACAGAGCCATACACTTATCAGCAGTTCGCCGACCTAAAACGCAATCTGCAACGGACTTTAATAATAAGATAACAACTAAAAACATAAAACTATGAACTGCATCATACGACACATCGCCTCCGCAGCCATCTGCATCATCCTGACATTAAGTGCGAATGCCCAAGGATACAAAGACGTGACCCGTCTCTATATCAAGAATGCCAGCCAAGCCTCGGCCAATGGCTGGACCTACACACGCCAACAGGTTGACGGAGGGACGAAGGAGTGGTCGCAGACATGCAAGCCGTACCAGGGCAGCTATGTGTCGGAGGTGTATGCCGGCGACCAACTCAGCTACACATCTTTTTCGGCCAAACAAGCCATAACCCTGCCTCATGGCACCTACCACCTTGTGGGCAAGGCATTCCAACGCGATGTGCCAAGCGTAGTGCTCTTTGCCGAAATCGACGGACAACGGGCCGAGACAGAGGTGGCAAGCGTATATGGGCAATTCGGGACGACCGATGCCGACAAGTCGCCAAACGACATGGAGAGCGCGGCGCAGGCTTTCAATGCCAATATGTATCTCAACGAACTCACGTTCACCATACCGGCCGACGATACTCCGCTGGTCATCGGCTACGAGGGTGAGTTCGACGCGGCTCGCCAGTGGTTCATCTTCGGAGGAATGACACTCTATCAGGAGCAGGACGAGGTGAGCAACATCTATACCATCGACATCACACCATCGCTCAACAGGGCGTTCGATGCCTACACCGGCCTCACCGGACGTTATGCAAAGGCCGATGCTTACATCCACGAGAAGTATTCCACTGCAAACTTTCCCGAGGGCGACCTCATATACCAGACATTCACCGGACTTGAAAACGGAATCTACCAAGTGGTAATCAACGCGAATGCCAGCAAAGCCAACGGTGTAGGGTCGGTACCCAAGAAAAACCCATACGTCTATGCAGCTAATGTGACAGCAGCCGTACAGGTGGCTACCCAAAACGAGGTGACCACAGTGGGTCAATACACCCTGCGCAACGTGATTGTGGCCGATGGCACCATGCGTGTGGGTTTCTACAATCAGGCGGAAGGCGGCAACTGGTATCTGTTTAACATAAAGAGCATGAAATACTGCGGAACGAACATCACAGTACTCCAGACCCGCTACAAACAACTGCTGTCCGTAGCCAAGTCGCTGCAGGGCAAACAGATGCAAGCAAGCATTTCGACGACTCTTGATGCAGTCGTCACACAGGCCGAAACCGAAGCCGACACCGACAGCAATGCGTGGCTTGAACAAACCATCAAAGCGCTCAACACAGCAGTGACAGCAGCACAAACCAGCACCGCGGCCTACGCAACCACCATACCTGCAGCACTCAACGGAATGAAGGCTCAAAGCACCGACGCGGCTGTGGCCGACTCCCTGCAGGCCTGGTTCGATGCCTGTGTCTATGCCTCGGCCGACGACGTATATGATAAATACCAGACTCTGGAACTGGCAGCACTGCCCCTCAATCCAGGCACCGACTTCACATCGGCCATCATCAACCCTGGTTTCGAACTGGGCAACACCGACGGGTGGCAAATCAGGACCAGGGGCAACGACACTGCAATACGTGCAACAAGCAGCTCTGCATACAATTATACTGGTACAGAGGGTAAGTACCTCTTCTATACAGCAACAACAGGTATAGCCACTCTCGACATAAGCCAAACCATCTCCGGCCTGGCCAACGGCTACTACGCCGTATCGGCCGTGGTGGCAGGATATGGCGACCGGTCGCCCATCATCATGAGTGCCAACTCACAGATGAACAGCGTGAGTCCATCGGCAACGGATGTAGATGCCGAAGTGGCCAACGGATATACACTGACCGTAGATAAGGCTTTTGTTTACGACGGAACCCTCACCATCACGATACAAAACACCGGCAAGGGCAACACCCTCTTCAAAGCCGACAACATACACCTCACATTCCTGAGTCCATACGAGCCGCTCGACTCATACACCGACATCAACCTCACGGTCAGCCTGGAAAACGACGAAGTAGCCCGTTTCCTCGCCAACGAGACTTATACCGAACAATCTGCATCGGCCATCAAGAACTACCGGCTGGCTGCAGGATTCCGCCATGACCAACCCGCCGTTGTGCCCATACCACTGCCTGCGCAAGACGTCGAGGCAACTCTGTCGGTAAGCCAACATGCCGACTACACCGACGCCGAGACTCACATGGTTGCTGCCGGAAGTGTGTTATATGAACTGGCCAACCTCACACCACAACAACACTACTATTACAAGATAGAAGCCGACGGAAACACCGTGGCAAGCGGACAGATACAAACCACAGGCCACCTGCGCATGATAAAAGCCGACACAGGATTCAACATACGCGACCTCGGAGGCTGGCTCAACGCCGATGGCAACCGACTGCGATACGGACTCATCTTCCGTGGCGGCGAGATGAATGCCAACCACGTGATGAACAGCACCGACCTGGCCGAGATGACACGCCTCGGCATCAAGGCGGAGGTAGATTTGCGCGAAGACATCGACATAAACTCCTTTGGCATCAAGGGCTCAGTCTTCGACGATGCTGCATACACCTACGAAAACCTCAGCAGATGGAGCGAGGATGCCCTCAACTTCGATACCGAGAAACTTGCCGATGCCTTCAATCTTGTGTTGCAAACCATACGCTCGGGCCAGGCAGTATATTTCCACTGCATATACGGAGCCGACCGCACGGGTTGTTTTGCCTTCCTGATGGAAGGTCTGCTCGGCCTGCCCGTAGAACAACTATACAAAGACTACGAACTAACCTCGTTCTCGTCGGCAGGTGTGCGCGAAAAGACCGGCCTCGACAGCAAACTGAAATACATCAAAGCCCTGAAGGGCTCAACCCTGCAAGAGAAATTCTACAACTACTGGCGCGGAGCGGTCGGGATAGACGAAGCCGACCTCAACGATTTCATCAACATCATGGTTGACGGCGTGAGCCGCATCACAACCGCCACACATGACGCGCTACCCGAAAAGACAGTGGCCGACGGCGAATACTACATCTACCTGCCTACCATCGACCAATTCATCGAGCGAGGCTTGGCATACGGCACACGCGGTGTGCCGGGGAATTATGGCATACCGACGTCTGTCAGCACCAACGGTGCAGGGGTTAGCACCATACGATTCCTCGACAACAACCTCTACCTGGGTTCTGACGGATATACAGACAAAGCAGCATCCTACACTTCCATCTCATGGTTTATAGAAAAACAAGGAGACGACCTTGTACTGAAATCGATAGACGGCAAATATCTGGAAATATACGAGGATAATCGCATAAGGGTTGAAACAGAATCGGCAACCAATGCAACACATATCAACATGGTTACACAGACAGAACAGAAAACCAAGGTTGACAGGTGGCGTCAAAGCAACATACTTGCCGCAGCCAATGCTGCAGGAATGGAAGTAAGCGACATCAATGCCTTTACCGAAACTCTGGCCCAATACACCCGAGTGCCACGTGCCGCCACAATCAAAAGTGCGACAGCCGGAAGCACCACCGACTGGGTGCTGTCTGAACCTTATGCCCGCAATGAAACCGCAAACTATGGCAATGCCTATAACGTAGGCACCTATGGCGGTGAACTCTACCAGAAAAATGCATCGGTAAGCCAAACCGTGACGGTGCCACACGCAGGGCTTTACAAACTCACATTCAACGCCTTCTACCGTGAAGGGACAAATGCCGACTGCTACAAACTCGGCCTTGCAGGGTACGACAATTTGAGTACCGCATACGTAAGCATCAACGACACGTATTTCACACAAATCCCTTCATGGTATAGCGGATGTTCTGGCAGTTCCACACCTAACGATACTGACGCAGCAAAGACACTGATGAGCCAAGGCAAATACAAAGTAGAGCTGTATGCATATATAGACGAGTCGGAGCAATGCACAATCACCATCACCGTGCCAGGGTTCGCGCCTCTCGGTTGGTGTATCTTCAACAGCTTTGCCCTGACCGCATATCTGTCGCCCGACAACGCCGACAACATCATACGGCCTACGGTACAATCGGATATCGCAGGAGGCAATCAATCGGCCACCATCTACGACGTCACCGGACGAAAGGTGACAGACCCGGCTCCAGGCTTATATATTGTGGGTGGCAAGAAGACCATCATAAGGTAGGGCTGAGAAGCCTCCCCTCACACCTTGTGGGATGGGTCGTTGGGCTATCGGGACCGGTTGATGGGTTTAGGGCTACTTGCATCCGGAAGCCTTGTTTTTACTCAAAAATGGGTATGGCAGACATTTTATACGCATTTTATTCACCATACATGGCTTGTTGTTCACAAAAAAAACGTATCTTTGCACGATGAAAGAACGTATCGAACATCGCGGCATAGTGGAACGCATCGATGGTGAAATCATGAGTGTGCGTATCGTTCAGTCGTCGGCATGCAGTGCCTGCGAGGCACGTGACATGTGCCGCAGTGCGGAAAGTAAGGAAAAAATCATAGAATGCCATACTGACGGCCAGACGTTCTGTCCGGGCGAAGCAGTGATGGTGTATGGCTCCATGAAGATGGGGCGTGATGCTGTTGTGATTGCATTCGTGGTGCCTTTGGTCGTGGTGGTCGTATGGATGTTTACAAGCATCATGGGGCTTGGCATGAACGAACTGGCAGCTACGGGCGCACTGGCAGCCTTGCTTGCTGTCTATTACACCATAGTATATGCCTGTCGCAATCATCTCAGTCGCAAGTTTGAGTTTAGAAGCCTCCCCCTTACTCAGGGCTGAAGGGGGTGTCGGAACCGGATAGCCCCCTGCGTGGCAGGCCACGGCGGGATGGCACACGGTCAGTTAACAGGTTTAGAGTTTTAGATTTTAGATAATTATGGTAAATGTAATTCTTATTGCTGTATGCGTGCTTGGTGCAATCGGTTTGACTGCAGCCCTCATCTTGTGGGGTACCTCCAAGGGGTTTGCAGTATATGAAGACCCTCGCATCGGCAGGGTAAACGAAGTCCTGCCCGGAGCCAATTGCGGAGGATGCGGGTTTCCTGGTTGCGGTGGTATGGCCGCTGCGTGCGTGAAGGCAGCCGATACCGGCTCGATAGAGGGACTGCTCTGCCCCGTCGGCGGTCAGGAATGCATGAACAAGGTAGCAGCCATCCTGGGCATGGAAGCAGGCACGAGCACACCTAAGGTAGCTGTTGTTCGTTGTAACGGTACATGCGAGAATCGTCCACGTGTAGTGGAATACGACGGAGTAAAGAGCTGCCGCATTCTCAGCAGTACCGCACAAGGCGAGACAGGGTGTCAGTATGGCTGTCTGAGTTGTGGCGACTGTGTGGCTGCATGCCAGTTCGACGCTATCCACATGAATCCCGGAACGGGCCTGCCCGAAGTTGACCGCACCAAGTGTACGGCCTGTGGTGCCTGCGCCAAGAGTTGCCCGCGCAGCATCATCGAAATCCGCCAGGTCGATGAACAGAAGCAGGGCATGGTAGTGACCTGTATGAACAAAGACAAAGGGGCGTTGGCGGCAAAAGTATGTGCCGCATCGTGCATCGGTTGCGGCAAGTGTAAGCAAGTATGTGGTGCAGAGGCAATCGCCATCGACCAAAACCTTTCTTACATCGACCCTGCCAAGTGCATCGCCTGCCGTGCATGTGAGGAGGCTTGTCCGAAAGCATGTATCATAATGCTGGGCGAACCTCGCAAGATTATCGCCAAGAAACCGGCAGCAGCCAAGCCTGCCACCACAGTATCTGCGGATACGGCAGCCGGAAACAAAAACCAGGGAAGCGATGAGGCTGCAAAAAACACCAACATCAGGCCTTACGATAAGCCTCTCGAACCTAAATTCGACGCGGCGTTGCCAGTTTCACAGCAATATATGCTGGCTGGAACAATCGACCTCACACCTGGCGAAAGCAAGGCCGCAACAATAGAAAAAATCGAACACACATACGATGCGCCACTGATGCCGTCACAGCAAATATTATTGGGACTTAAAACAAAGAAAGCATGAAGACATTCAAAATAGGCGGCGTACATCCCGCAGAAAACAAACTGTCGGCAGCAGAACCAATAAAAGTTGCTGAACTGCCAAAGATTGCAGTATTCCCTGTGAGCCAGCACATCGGTGCACCAGCCAAACCTGTCGTACAGAAAGGCGACAAGGTAAAGGTGGGACAAGTCATTGCCGAGGCCGGCGGATTCGTGTCGGCTCCGATACACTCGTCGGTGTCGGGCACAGTGCAAAAAACTGACACCGTCATTGATGCAAGCGGATACAAGAAAACGGCCATTTACATCTCAGTAGAAGGTGACGAATGGGAGCCGGGCATCGACCGTACAACCAACCTCGTGACACTGGCCGACCGTCCCGAACTCACCCCAAAAGACATCATCAGCAAAGTACAGGCAGCAGGTATTGTAGGTATGGGAGGAGCGTGTTTCCCATGCCACGTCAAACTGTCACCACCACCAGGTAGCAAACCCGAATGGGTAATTATCAATGCAGTGGAGTGTGAGCCATACCTCACAGCCGACCACAGACTCATGCTGGAACACCCTGACGAAATACTCGTAGGTGTAACGTTATTGATGAAGGCTGTAGGCGTTGACAAGGCTTTTATCGGCATCGAAAACAACAAACCCGACGCCATCGACCTAATGACAGAAAAGGCAAAAGCCTATCATGGCATTGAGGTTGTTACGCTCAAGGTAAAATACCCGCAAGGTGGTGAAAAACAACTTATAGATGCAGTTGTGGGACGTCAAGTTCCGGCTCCACCGGCATTGCCTGTGAGCGTAGGAGCAATCCTGCAGAACGTAGGAACGGCCTTCGCCATCTACGAGGCTGTCATGAAGAACAAACCACTTTTTGAACGCGTTGTCACTGTCACGGGCAAAAGCCTTGCCCACCCTGCAAACCTTATGGTGCGTATGGGTACACCGATGTCACAACTCATCGATGCCTGCGGCGGACTTCCTGAAGACACAGGCAAGGTAATAGGCGGTGGTCCAATGATGGGTAAGGCACTGCTTGACACCGAAGTGCCAATATGCAAGGGTTCATCGGGTGTGCTCATCATGAACGATAAGGAATCCAAACGCTGCCAGGCGGAAAACTGCATCCGCTGCGGAAAATGTGTCGGTGCATGTCCGATGGGACTTGAGCCATACCTTCTGAGCGCACTGGCAGAACATCATGACTGGGACGCCTGCGAAAAAGAAGATATCCCATCGTGCATCGAGTGCGGCTCCTGTCAGTTCACATGTCCGTCACATCGTCCGCTACTCGACCTCATACGCATGGGAAAATCTACAGTAATGGGAATAATCAGACAAAGAAACGCAAAATAATATGGCAAACAAACTCACTATATCCTTGTCGCCACATATTCACGGCGGCGACAGCGTGAAGAAGAACATGTATGGAGTATGCCTGGCATTGCTCCCTGCCCTTCTTTGCTCATTCTACTTCTTCGGCCTCGGAGCCGTGGCAGTGACCGCTGTATCGGTGGCATCATGCATATTCTTCGAATGGGCCATCGGCAAATACATGCTCCGACTCCCTCACCCTACAGTGACCGACGGCTCTGCCATCCTCACCGGCCTGCTCCTGGCATTCAACCTGCCGGCAAATATTCCGTTGTGGATTGTAGTAATAGGGGCACTGTTCGCTATCGGAGTCGTCAAGATGACTTTTGGCGGACTTGGTTGTAACCTCTTCAACCCTGCATTGGCCGGACGTGCGTTCCTACTCATATCATTCCCCGTGCAGATGACCACATGGCCAACACCCAATCTACCGTTCCTCACAATTGCCGATGCTGCAATCGACGGGCAGACAAGCGCCACACCATTGGCAGTGATGAAACTTGTGGCTAAGGGAGAAGCAACCATAAACGACCTCGGAACTTCAATTACCGACATGCTCATGGGCAATACAGGCGGATGTATCGGTGAAGTGAGTGCATTGGCAATCATAATAGGACTGGTATATCTGCTGTCGAGACGAATCATCACATGGCACATACCGGTATCAATACTGCTCACGGTATTTGTCTTTGCAGGACTGATGCATCTGGCAAGCCCAACGGCCTATGTTGCACCACAATACCATCTGCTCAGCGGAGGTCTGTTGCTCGGTGCTGTATTTATGGCGACCGACTACGTCACATCGCCAATGACCCCAAAGGGACAAATAATCTACGGAGTGGCCATCGGCCTGCTCACGGTAGTAATCCGAACATGGGGTGCTTATCCTGAAGGCATGTCGTTTGCCATCCTCATTATGAATGCATTCACTCCTCTCATCAACAACTATTGCAAACCACAACGGTTCGGCGAACGCCAGGCCGTAGCAAAGGAAGGAGGCAAGAAATGAAAAAACTTAAATCATCTCTCACCAACATGGTGCTGGTGCTCACACTCATCACCGTCGTTGCAGGCTCTGCCCTGGCATACGTGAACTACGTTACTGCAGGGCAGATAGAAAAAATCAAGGCCGAGAACCTTGCAAACGGAGTAAAGCAAGTGATGGGTGTCGGAAGCGACAGCCAGTTGGACTACACCACCGAACAATCGGGTGACTTCACCTTATATCGCTCCGATCGTGGCATTGCAGTCCAGTCGGTCACCAATGGCTTTGGCGGTGCGCTGAAAGTACTCGTCGGATTCGACAACGAAGGCACAGTGACAGGATACACAATACTCGAACATGCCGAGACCCCGGGACTCGGAGCCAAAGCAGGCGAGTGGTTCCAGAAAGGCCAGAAAGGCGACATTACAGGCAAGAGTCCTGCCACGACCAACTTCACAGTGAGCAAAGACGGTGGCGACATTGACGCCATCACGGCATCTACCATCACCTCACGGGCATTCCTTCTCGCAGTGCAAGACGCATACGACGAACTACTCAAGGCAAACAACCCCGATGCCGCGTCGGCAGCATCAGCAATCGACCAGAAAGGAGGACACGACAAATGAATAATCTGAAAGTACTCGTAAACGGCATCGTCAAGGAGAACCCTACATTTGTACTCCTGCTTGGCATGTGTCCGACACTTGGTACCACGTCAAGTGCAATCAATGGTATGTCTATGGGCCTGGCAACTATGTTCGTACTTATTCTGTCGAACTTCATCATATCGCTCATCAAGAACCTCGTGCCCGACATGGTCCGCATACCATCCTATATAGTAGTTATCGCATCGCTCGTAACTATACTGCAGATGGTAATGCAGGCCTATGTACCCGACATCTATGCCACCCTCGGTCTTTTCATTCCACTCATTGTGGTGAATTGTATCATACTGGGTCGCGCTGAAGCATTTGCAGCAAAGAACAATCCTGTAGCATCAATCTTCGACGGAATCGGAATCGGGATTGGTTTCACACTGGCACTCACACTACTCGGAGCCGTACGTGAGTTGCTCGGCACCGGAGCCATCTTCGGCATCACACTTTGGGGCGAAAGCTATGGAATGCTCATGTTCGTACTTGCCCCGGGAGCATTCATTGCACTGGGATTCTTAATTGCAACAGTAAACAAGATTAGAAAGGCATAAGACTATGGAATACTTACTCATATTCATTACAGCAATATTTGTAAACAATATCGTGCTGTCACAGTTTCTCGGCATCTGTCCCTTCCTCGGAGTGTCGAAGAAAGTATCAACTGCCAGCGGCATGGGTGCTGCCGTGACGTTTGTGTTGGTGCTTGCCACTATAGTAACATACCTCATCCAGCACTATGTACTCGACCCCAATGACCTGGGATACCTGCAGACCATTGCTTTCATTCTCGTGATTGCAGCATTGGTACAGATGGTTGAAATTATATTGAAGAAGGTGTCACCGTCGCTTTATCAAGCACTCGGAGTGTTCCTTCCCCTTATCACAACCAACTGTTGTATCCTTGGTGTTGCCATTCTTGTGATACAAAAGGATTACAACCTGCTGCAGGGCATCGTATATTCATTCTCCACAGCTCTTGGTTTTGCCTTGGCAATGATAGTTTTTGCGGGGCTTCGCGAGCAGTTACAGCGTTTCTCGCGTGTACCTAAGGTGTTCGACGGAATGCCTATCGCACTCGTCACCGCAGGCCTGCTTGCAATGGCATTCATGGGATTCAGTGGAGTTGACAACGGACTCAGCCGCTTGTTTGGATTATGATTGCCCGTATAAAATTTTGACGGACATGGACAGCACGGCCTACCTCCCCGTCATCAAGAAAAGGCTATTCAGCGGAACACTGAATAGCCTTTTTTCGTCTTCTTTAGCCCAAATCGGTCATTAGCATTTTGATGATTATAAGTTTATTTTCGAGCTGGTTTTTCGCGGCATTGAAGGAGTAATGGGGTTCCCCAAAAACACAAGGATTGTCACGACGCAGTCGTGACTGAAAGGCCGAAAAAGATGCCAAAAAGTTTTCAAAGCGCGAAACAGTCTAATGACCGATTTGGGTTGAACGGTTACAGGTTTGAACAATAAAGGAATCTGAGTTATCGGCACAGTAGCCCGATAGCTCAGATTCTTTTGTTCATCAGTGTTAACTTTCGGTATCTGGTACTTACTTCACCACAACTTTCTTTCCGTTTATGATGTAGAGTCCGTTTGTAGGATTATCTACCTGTCGTCCCATGAGGTCGTATGCCTGATAGGTTTCTACATAGCAGTCGGCCAGTTTGGTTGTGCTTATGTCGTCGGGCAGTGGGTCATCTACTTTGCGGTATGATATGTATGGTGTAAGGTATTGGTTGACTGTGATTCCGTTGATTGTGCCATACTTGTTGTAGTTTTTCATGTGCAGTTCCACACGGTCCTTATATACATATATCATGAGTGCCTGCACTATGTTGGGTGTTTCGGTCGGCATGTCACCCGGGTCGATGGTGTTGTAGTAGTAGCGCATCGAACCCATGTAGGCCGAGATGAAGCTTGGTTGGCCTTCGTTACCTGTTTCTGTGGTGTATTCGGATATTGTCCATACGGCATCGGTACTGGTGGCGCTGAGGCTTATCTTGTTGCCGTCGCGAGTGACGAGCAGTCCTTCGAGGCGGTTTCCGTTATATATTTTGCTTGTGACTGCATAGTATTGGCTGGTATTGTTGTGGTTTTGCACCACGATAACGTAGTTTTCGCCTGGATTGATTTCATCGGCTAGTTCGCCTTCAATACCGCTGTCGTCCATCTTCACCACATGGTACAGATATGCAGTGCATGGGTTGCTGTTGGCCGAGAACCGGCCCGATGAACCCGAATAGAGGAAGTTGCCGTTTGCGTCGGAGCCACTGCCGCTCACACTCACTGTCCATGAGTTTGGTGTGGAGCTGCTTGGTGTGAACGATACAGCTGTCGGTGTGTCGATGGCCGATATGTTGAGCGAGTTGAAGCCCAGATATTTGCCTGCGGCAGCATTATACACGCTCCATGTCGATGTTTCCTCTTCGGGGTCGGTGGTGCTTGCTGCCTCGGCTTTCCATACTATGGATGTGTTGGATGTGGTGAGGGTGACGGTGGTTCCGTCGGACGAGCGTGTCACCTCGACGCGCTGCATGCGCTGTCCGCTGCCTCCGGCATTGTAGAGTGAGTTGGCCAGTGCATACCATTTACCGCTCTTCTCGCCAACAATCATGTATGCATGTCCCTCTTCGGGATATGTGGCGAGTGTGGCTGTCAGGCCGTCGCCGTCGGTAGGCACTTCGTAGAGATAGAGGCCTGTTGCGTCGCCCACTGAGTAGTAGCCGTTGCTGCCGATGTGGATGTAGTTGTATGAGCTTCCGCCCGAGGGGTTGGTGCCTTCGATTTCAAAGTAAAGCAGGCCGTCGGACTGGGTGGTCACTGTCACTGCTTTTGGTGTGCTGATGGCTGCTATGTTGTAGCTGTCGTAGCCTATATACATGTTGTTGGCTGCGCTCTTGAAGTAGAACACGTTGGTGCCTTCCGGTTCGGTTGCCCCCCCTTCGGTCACACCGTCCACGTGTGTGTCGTCGTAGGTTGCTATCACTTGTCCCGCAGTGTTGTAGTGTGTCACGCGTTGTGATGTGTGTTTGCGAGTGTATGCCTTGTCGCCTCCGTGGTCGTGTCCGTAGAGCATGATGAGGTTGGGATATTTGCTCAATGTGGCTTTCAGCAGTTTCTCGCCGGGCGACGAGACGATGCCTTTAGAGGCATAGCGTATGCTGTTGGAGTCGCCAAATGGTATGTGCAGTGCGAAAAACACAGTCTTGTCGGGGTTGTCGGCGTAGATTTCGGCCAGTTTGTCGGCCACCCATTGTACCGACTCTTCCGAGTATTCGTAGTATCCGGCATCTTTGAATTGGAACTTACCGCAGTTGAGTATCACAAAATCAAACCCGTGTATCACATAGTGGTAGGCTGCCAGCATGGTCATCTTGGGCTGGTCGGCATTGTCGGCTTGCTCATAGAACGCCTCGTCGTCGGTCAGCACGCCTATATCGTCTTTCATGGGATAGGAGTAGTAATCGGCGGCGTTGTAGTTTTTAGGCAGGTCATACCAGTTGGCCACTTCGTAGTCGTGGTTGCCGGTTACGTAAATCACTGGCGTGTTGTCGCGCGACACAAATGCAGTGCGAGTATAGGCGGCAATAAGCTTGCGCACCTTCTCCCAGTTCTCAATCGGAATGGTGGCATCGCTCGTGCAGTCGCCACCGAGCAGCATCACGTCGATATTCTCCTCCTGGCGTATGCGGCGCAGTGTCTGCGTGAACGAACCGCGAAGCTTTATGTTGTCGATGTCGGTAATCAAGCCACGTTCGGTGTGGATGTCGGATATACAAGCCAGTGTGAGCAGTGGCTTCTCTTCGGGCACCACTTCTTGGGCGAATGCGGCAAACGCATTGAACATGCAAACCAGGATGACTGACAAGAATCGCATCTGATTGCCTGTAAGTGTTACTTTTTTCATTGTTGTGTATGTTTATGTTAATAATAGATTGAATTGTCTGAATAATCTGAAATCAACCAGCAAGGAATAATTTCACATCTTTCCGGTTACAAAGTTAATAATAAATTATGAAAAACCCAACTCAACCATCCATTTTTATGACCCGACACCCCTAAATTACTTCGGAAAGAGTGCTGAAATAAAAAAAAACACCGCTTGGCAACAAAAAAAGTCGATGAACCAATTGTCGGTTGACAATTATTTCGTACCTTTGCACCCGCAAACGCAAAGCATGATGGCGAGATAGCTCAGTTGGTTAGAGCGTCGGATTCATAATCCGGAGGTCGTGGGATCATACCCCACTCTCGCTACCACTCATCACCCCGAAAGAGCAATGTCCCTTTCGGGGTGATGCCGTAAAAACCCAAAGACAGAATAATGGCCCGGCGCCCTGCACATACTACGGTCACAGGGCCATGCTCCCCACAAAAAAAATCATTGCTGCCAGGCGTTGATTGAGTGTTTCGCAGAGGCGGTGGGAGGACATGCTGATGTAGGTTAGGGGAATCGGACTCGTAGTGACGTCTTTATAGTGGATGCGTTTCATGGTTTGTCACCCTCGCCGTGTCATTTCCTCGTCATAGGCTTGTCCGCCGTTTTGGCGTATGTGGCTGATTGCCATGATCAGATGATGGGATGTGTGCGTGCAAACTGCTGTAGGGCACGGCGGCGCTGGCGCCAGTCGGGCATGAGGGCCGACATGCGGTTGTAGAATGCTTGGTTGTGGGCGGCTACGTATTGGTGGGTCATCTCGTGGAGGACGACGTACTGAATGTAGGCAGGGGCAACGTGGATGAGCTGCAGGTTGAAGATGATGGAGCGTGTGGCAGGATGGAATGTACCCCACACACTGCGGCGCGACATGATGCGGTAGGGGATGGGGAGGCATTGCATTTTGGCGGTATAGTCGCGCATATACACATCGAGGGCGATGGCGAGGCGTTGCTTGAAGAATGCGTGGAGCAGGTGCCGACGCTGTTCGACAGTGGTGGTGGGTGGCAGGGTAAGTATGATTTCGTCGCCCGAGATGTATATCACTTTTTTCTTGCACGATGCATGTTGCAGATGCAGCCGGTAAGACTGGCCGAAGAGCCAGATGGTGTCGCCATCGCTGTAAGTGGCGGGGAGGGGACGTGGGGTGGATTTGACTTTTTCGATTGCGCGGTGCATCCACTGGCTACGCGATGTGAGGAATTGCATCACCTGGCTGCGGCTGGTGCGCAAGGGTACTGTGGCCATGACCTTGGCATCAGGCGATGTGATGCGGATGCGCATGGCGCGCACTCCGCTCTTCCACGAGAGGGTGACATCGATGCCGTCGATGATGATGTTTTCGGTGCTGATGGTTCTTGGCATTGAGGGTATGCATGGGGTGTGTTGTCTGCGAGGATATTGTCGCAGGGCCGTGAGGATATCGTCTTTCGTCTTTGACGTACTCAACTGTCGAAAGGACGGCGATAGGTGCAGCCTTCTTTCCAGCGCGAACAACCGTAGGCGGTGTGTCCTTTGATGATATGTCCTTGACCGCAGACGGGGCATGGCAGACCTACCCAGGGGTCGGACTCCTTATAAACCTCCTCCGAAGTGGAGGAATTCTGTCCGGGTGGCTTCCCTTCCGTTTTGGGCTGGGCAGTGGCAGAACTCTTTGCCTTACGTTTCTTTGGTTGGAAGCCGGCAGGGACATTGGTTGCATCGCCTTCGACTCGCCCAGATGGTTTCCCTTCCCCTTGGGCTGGGGATGGGGTAGAGCGTCTCTTTTTCTTCACCGGTTCTTCGATGACGGTGACACGGCGGTTGGTGTTGTCGCTTCTCACGGTCAGTATGAGGTCGGTCACCATCTGTTTCAGCTCGTCAATGAACTGTCGGGCACTATATTCGTGGCGTTCAATCATGCGCAACTTGCGTTCCCACTGTCCGGTGAGCTCTGCGCTCTTGAGCAACTCTTCGTGTATGAGGCCTATCAGTTCGACACCAGTGGCTGTGGCCAAGAGTGTCTTACGCTGTTTCTTGATATAATGGCGTTTGAAGAGTGTCTCGATTATGGCTGCGCGGGTCGAAGGACGTCCGATTCCGTTGTCTTTCAGTGCATCTCGCAGCTGTTCGTCTTCCACCAGTTTGCCTGCTGTCTCCATGGCTCTGAGCAGGGTGGCTTCGGTGTATGGTTTTGGAGGGGCGGTCCATTTCTCAGCGAGCGAGGGTGTGTGTGGTCCGCTCTCTCCTTTTGTGAAGGCAGGCAGGCTATGCTCCGTGTTTTCGGATTTATCAGAGTCATCGTCAGCGTCAGGGTTCTTCGTGTCTTCAGATTTATCGTTAGTGTCAGAGTTCTTAGTATATACTACGCGCCATCCCGGGTCGGTTATTTGTTTGCCTGTTACCTTAAATTCCACGTCGGCAGCCTTGCCCATGACGGTGGTGGTGAGGAATCGGCAGTCGGGGTAGAAGGCGGCAATGAAGGCACGCGACACAAGGTCATAGACACGGCGTTCGATGTCGGTCATGGGCGATGTGTGTTGTCCGGTAGGTATGATGGCATGGTGGTCGGTCACCTTCGATGAGTCGAACACCTTCTCGCTTTTTGGCAGTTTCTTGGCCAGGAGGGGTTGTGTAAGCTGTTCGTAGCCGGAGAGACCCCTCAGTATAGCGGGACAACGCTGGTATATGTCGTCGCTGAGGTATGTGGTATCGACTCGTGGATAGGTAGTGAGTTTCTTCTCGTAGAGGCTCTGTATGGTTTGCAGTGTCTGCTCGGCCGAGAGGCTGAACTTACGGTTGCAATCTACCTGCAGCGATGTCAGGTCGTAGAGGCGTGGTGGCGCTTCGGTGCCTTGCTTGGCCGACACGTCGGTTACACTGAATGGAGCATCTTTTATCTTATCGAGCAGTTGCTCGCCTTCTTCCTTGTCCATAAACTTGCCTTTGGTCGAAAGGAACGTGGTGTCACGGTATATGGTTTGAAGAATCCAGTACTGCTCGGGTACGAAGTTCTCGATTTCTTGCTGGCGCCGCACGATGAGTGCAAGGGTGGGTGTCTGCACTCGCCCGATTGAAAGCACCTGCCTGTTCTGTCCATATTTCATGGTGTAGAGACGTGTGGCATTCATGCCGAGCGTCCAGTCGCCTATGGCTCGCGAGAGTCCGGCTTCGTAGAGCGACTGATAGGCCGACTGGTCTTTCAGCGAGTTGAACCCCTCGCGTATGGCCTGCTCCGTGAGCGAACTAATCCACAGACGGCGCACAGGGCAGTGTGCACCAGCCTTTTGCATCACCCATCGTTGAATAAGTTCGCCTTCCTGACCGGCATCACCGCAGTTGATGATTTCGTCGGCACCCTGCATGAGTTTCTCGATTATGGCAAATTGCTTTTTCACTCCTTCGTCATCTTTCAGACGTATGCCAAAGCGCACAGGTATCATGGGGAGGTCCCACATATCCCATTGTTTCCAGCGCACGTTGTATTCGCCGGGTTGTTTCAGTTCACACAGGTGGCCGAAGGTCCACGTCACCTGGTAGCCGTTGCCTTCGATATATCCTTGTTTTGCCTGTGTGGCACCCAGCACATTTGCGATGTCGCGTGCCACACTGGGTTTCTCTGCTATGCAAACAATCATGTCTTACTGTTCATTATAGCCTCACGACATTGCTCCATGAGCCATTTGGGGGTTGATGTGGCACCACATATTCCAATTCGTTCGGCTCCGTCAAACCAATGCCGGTCAATTTCTTCTACGCTGTCGATGATGTGTGAGCGAGGGTTGGCGTCGAGACATTGTGAAAACAGAATCTTGCCGTTCGAACTTTTCTTTCCGCACACGAAGAGTATGACATCGTGTTGCCTCGCAAATTCACGAATACGTGGCATACGGTTGGCCACTTGCCGGCAGATGGTGTCGAAGTAGTGGAACTCAGCCCCGTCGCGCATGTGTGAATTTATGTATTTCACTATTTGTCGGAAACCTTCGAGCGACTTGGTGGTTTGTGAGTAGAGGCTTATGTCGCGCGAGAAGTCGAGGCTGCGTGCATCGTCGAGGGTTTCAATCACGATGGCAGTACCCTCGGTCTGTCCCACAAGGCCCACCACCTCTGCATGTCCGGTTTTTCCATATATCACAATTTGCCGCATGTGTTCAGTGTCGGCATCGTAGTCTGCCTTGATGCGCCGTTGCAGGTGAAGCACCACAGGACATGTGGCATCTATTATCTCGATATTTTGTTTTGCTGCCTGCCGATAGGTTGATGGTGGCTCGCCATGAGCACGTAAAAGTAGTTTGGTGCTGTGCAGTTCTGAGAGCTGATTGTGGTCAACACTGATGAGCCCCATTGCTTTAAGGCGGTCGCATTCACGACCGTTGTGAACGATGTCGCCAAGGCAATACAACGGTGTGTTGCTGGCGCTGAGTTCTTCTTCTGCCTTGCGTATGGCAGTGGTAACCCCATTGCAAAATCCAGAGCCGCTGTCGATTTCTACTATCATGATATCGTTATTGTTGATGTGCAGCTACACATGTTTCGAACTGTGATAGCAACCATCTGTTTTGTTCGTCTTTGGTCATGTGTGAGTTGTCGAGTACCAGGGCGTCGGGGGCCTGACGCAGTGGATTGACCTCTCTGTGCGAGTCGATATAATCGCGTTCAACCACGTTGCGCTCGATGTCGGCCAGGTTGATGCCAGTCTCTCCCTTCCCAATCAATTCATCGTAGCGGCGACGTGCACGTACTTCGGCCGATGCTGTGACGAAAATCTTGAGTTCAGCATCGGGAAACACGGCTGTGCCTATATCGCGCCCGTCCATCACGATGCCTTTTTCGCGGCCCATCTGCTGCTGTTGTGCTGTCATGACCTCGCGCACGAACGGCAGGGCTGCAATAGGACTCACATTGTCGGACACCTCCATGCCGCGTATTTCGCTTTCAACCACTTCGTTGTTCAGGCAGGCGAGTGGCAGATGTGTGTCGGGATCGAGTCTGAAACTCACTTTTATATTGCCAAGCGATGCCTTCAGTCCCTCGGTGTCTATTCCTGCAGATGTGATAAATCCACTGCGGAGGGCATAGAGTGTGATAGTGCGGTACATGGCTCCGGTATCGACATATATGTATCCCACTTGGTGCGCCAGCCATTTGGCCATTGTGCTTTTGCCACACGACGAGTGTCCGTCGATTGCTACAATTATCTTCGATTGCATTTTGTGTCGGTAGTTTCTTTGTCTGTAAGTTAGAGGTGTGATACGAGTCACACTGGGTTTATATGACTGTGGAGCGTGGCATCAGAATGCGTAGCTTGTGTTGATGAGCAGCGATGATGCGGCTACGTGGTATTTACCCCACGCCACTCCTATCTTGAATTTCTTTGTATTAAGACCTGCACCTACAGAGATTCCTGCCCAGTGCTTGCTGTCGCCGATTTTCATCTCGTTGCCGCGACGCGGGTTGTATCCTACAGCCACCCATGTGGTGTTTGATGGAAAGACATCGATGCCAAGGCTGAGGTGGTTTATGGGCTTCTTTTCGTCCCAGTTGGTTATGTTGTCGAAGGCGATTGACAGGCGTACGGGTGAATTCGACAAATCTTTGGATAATCCGGCCACAAGGTTGAACGGCAGCGACTCGTGCCTGTCGTATAGTGCATCTATTTGTCCGCCGAGGTTTTGGCCTACGATGCTGAACGACAGGCCGTGGTCGGCATCGAAATAGTTCAGACCCATATCGACACCGATGGCTGTTGACGAAAATTCGCCGTAGCTCGACATAAGCATCTTGGCTTGTACTCCACCGCTCCAACAGTCGGAAAACAAATATGTGTAGCCGCCTTGCAGGTTTATGTCTTTTGCCGAAAACTCGCCCAGTTCTTCGAAGTTTTCGTTGGTTTCAGTCATTGTGCCATAGTTGAGCAGCATGGCACCTATGGCCCATGTGCCACGTTCGCCTGCATGTTTGGCAAACGATGCACTGAGTTTGTTTGTACTCGATATGTACGAGGTGTAGTCCAGGTTTAGTGTCTTGTCTGACACGTTGGCCAATAATGCCGGATTTGAGAACATGAGCGTTGCGTCGTCTTCGATTATGCTCACGTTGTTACCGCCCAACGCAGCGGCATGTGCCGATGTGGGTATCTCCAGAAACTGATAGCCGGTACTGCCTTCCTGCGATGTGACGGTGAGGAAGGCAACTGAGATGGTGAGGATAGTGAGTATGATTCGTTTGCTCATGTTGTCAGGCTTCGTTTTCTTTACGACGTGTGGTTGATGGTTTTGTAGTAGTTGGCAAGCAGTTGGCTGGCTGCGACAAATGAGGTCTTCTGTCCGCCAAGCACTGCATTTTCCATGTCGGGGAGCATGGCGCGTATGCCAGGGTTGTAGTAGAAGTTATTCTTCAGTTGTTCGTTGATGCTTTCATACATCCAGTATTTCGACTGCTCGTTGCGACGGAACTGGAAATATCCCGATTGTTTTACTTTGTCGATGTATTGGAATACCATGCCCATCACCTTGTCTATGTTCAGGTCGTAGAACCCCGAGTAGCATACCACTTCGGGCACTATACCGCTGTCGGGTACAGGAAACAGATGGAGTGCGTTGCGGAAGTGTCCGGCTGCCAGTTCGGCTTTATCTACATTGCTGCCGTCGGCCTTGTTGATTACTATGCCGTCGGCTATCTCCATGATGCCACGTTTGATGCCCTGCAATTCGTCGCCGGTGCCTGCAAGTTGTATTAGCAGGAAATAATCTACCATTGAGTGGCAGGCTGTCTCCGATTGTCCCACGCCTACCGTTTCGACGAAAATCTTGTCGTAGCCGGCTGCTTCGCACAGTATGATTGTCTCGCGGGTTTTGCGTGCTACGCCTCCGAGCGACCCTGCTGTCGGCGAGGGGCGTATGAACGACTTGGGATGTACTGCTAGGCGTTCCATGCGGGTCTTGTCGCCAAGAATACTACCCTTGGTCTTCTCGCTCGAGGGGTCGATGGCGAGCACGGCCAGTTTGCCACCATAGTGTTCGAGCACGTGGATGCCGAACGCATCGATGCTGGTCGATTTACCGGCACCAGGAACACCCGATATGCCTATACGTACTGAGTTGCCGGCGTAGGGCAGGCACTTCTCGATAACCTCCTGTGCTATTGTCTGATGCTCTGGCAGGGTACTCTCTACCAGGGTCACGGCTTGGCTCAGGCGGGTGACGTCGCCGCGCAGGATGCCTTCAACATATTCGCTTACAGTGAACAGCCGCTGGCGTTTCCTGCGCATGTGGTTGAGGTATGGGCTTACGATTTCCTGATGGTCAACACCTGCGTTGACAGTCAAACCTTCATATTCTTCGCTGTTTTCTGGATGTTCCATAGATCTCGCGTTTTCCTTTTGTTGTGGCCTGGTTGCAATACTTTGTGCAAAGTTACAAAAAACTTTGTAGGCACCAACGATTACTATTGCCTTTTTAGTGTTTAAGCAAATTTTTTTATTGATAAAAATGTAGATTTGCCTTAACTCGATACTTGGGATTTCCTGTACAACAGAAAATGATAGATGGCACTGTTTCTTTATGAAAATCGAGTCATTTTGTTATTATCGTATGTCGGGTATCGATTCCCATGCCACACCAATAACCCAGACCTCCAACGATGTTTGATGGAATATTGGTTGTATATGGAAACATCATATTTCCTGATAGTGTAATTGCGTTTTCGTATTCGCTCCAGAATATATATGATTGCCGGTCTATTCTTGCCAGTTTCACTGATACGGTGTCACCAGATGTGAAATATGGTGTGTAGTGTTTGTTGCCGAATTGGTGAGCTTGATGAACTGGTATTATATGATTTTGTGGTGTAGATGTGTTGTTAATGCACCCTAAGTATGACGCAAGATATTGGCGACTATTACTGCCTTTTTTTACGAAAATCTGGTAGTAATTGTCGCTTTTGTATTGGTCGTGGAAACAGACGGAGAGTGTGGGTGTAGAGTCGTTATCCGCTGTCGCTCCAACTGTTAATGAGTCAATTCTGGGTGCTTGTGGTATTGTTGAGATGGCTTGAACATGATATTCTTTGTAATCAATGTTTAATGTGTAGGTTTTTAGTTCTTCACCCCTTAGATTCCCAGTCGTGTAGATAAACGGTGGAAAATATCTGTTGTCGTATTTCCCAGTCAGAGTCACTGTCGTGTCACCGCAGCTGATGCTTACAACTGCCCACTTCACAACATAGTCGTATAGTTGGTTTATGTTTATTGATTTATCGCTTACAGGCGCACTGCGTGTAACAATTACCACAGGGAATTCTCCGCTTTCAATCCATCCCTCAACTACGATTGATTCATTGTGTTCAGCCATGTAGTCGTCTTGACATGCTACGATGCTTAGTGTCAGGAATAGGATTCTGGTATGCCGGGTTAATATATTATTTATCATATTTGGATAAGATAACTGATAGACGGAAGTATCGGGCTGACAAATCCTACTGCTCTATAATAGATGTTGCCATTGCTTTCTGTTCGCATGTAGTGGAAGAGTTCATTGTCGTGACATGAGAGATTATAGATTGACAGATTTATTTTATGTCCCAGTCCGTTTCTGCCTTTCCATTGATAGTTGGCCGATGCATCGAGACGATAGTATGGCTTGAGCCTGTTGGAATTGTGTGACGCAAAATCGGATATGATGTTGCCGTTCATGACAAAGATGGAGCGCGGTGCAGTGAATGGTGTACCCGAACATGCCACTAAAGTCGTTCCGAAGTTCCAATGATTTGAATGTGTATAGGTTGCCATTATATTGATTTCGTGTGGCCGTTCGTGATTTGCAGGGTATGTTTGTCGTTTTCCTGTACGGCTGGAATATGAGCGCTTGGCTCGTCCGTATGCGTAACTGAACCAACCTGTGAGCTTGCCACTTGTCTTGCTCAGCATTATGTTGATGCCGTAGTTGTTTCCGTTGCCATGAAGCATCTGGTTCATCATGTCAAAGTCGGTGTTTACTAAATCCAGAGCTGTACCTCCGTATTCCAGCTGGTTGTAAAGCCGTTTGTAGTAAATAGACAGTTTTAATATATACCTGTTGTCGAAAAGTGGAGCTTCGGTTGATGTGTTGAAGCAATGTGCATATTGAGGATGCGTGTGTGTGCCGGCTCCAAACCATGACTCGGTCGGTAGTCCGATATCTGAGAATCCGGTCTGGAACATATATTGGTGCCTTATTGAGTATGAAAATGAGGTATGAATGTCGTTAGTCCAGAAATCTATTCTTGCAGTTGGGTCGGCAGAAAAGTAACAACGGTGTTTGGTCTTGTATATGTTGTTGCGCAGGCCAATAGTAAGAGTTGATTTATCAGAGGTCCTACATAGATAGTCGCCGCCGACCGACGTTTCCATTGCATTTATGGCAGGTGTGTTGGCGTAGGTCGTGTTATGGTAGTTAGTGCCCTCTGGGGTTTGGGGTTTTATGTTGTGCCATATCGTTTCAACTATGTAGTCCCATTGTTTCACTGATGAGTTGTGCCTGAATCCCAGGTCGGTCACTCTGGCGTTTAGCATATATTGTTCCTGCAGGATGTTCAGGTTCAGTCGGTTTTTGTATGTGGTGGCATAAATGGATGTCGATATGTCGAGGTTTTTGTCTGTGTTGTGATGAAGCCATTTTAATGAAACCATAGCGTTTCCCCATTTGTCTTTCATATCCGACAGGTATCGGTTTTCAGATATCGTTGCTTCGTCTATGCCGTGGTATGTGTCAATAGATATGAGGTTATTTCTGTCAAAGTGGTTTATATATGTTGCATTCAGGTCGTAGAATTCGTATTTTAGTTTTGATTTGTCGGCTTTCAGCCATTCTCCGTAGAACATGTTGATGTATGACGTTCGTGCAGATATTGTGAGAGCAGATGATTTGTTGAATGGGATTCTCATGGTTCCTTGAGAGGCAATCAAACCTATCTGCAGATCACCACCGATTTGTGCTGGCACCGAATCCATACTTTCCATCTCCAAATTCGCACCTATACGGCAGGGGTGCAGTGCTGTTTGCGGACTTTCTGCCAATGTCATTGTGCTGTAGTGTGAGCTGTTAAATGTGGAGAAAAAACCAAGCAGGTGGTTTACGTTGTATAGTGGGGTGCCGTTTATGGATATGATGTTGTGGCTGTTTTCACCTCCCTGCACATTGATTCCGCCCCGATACTCGCTGTTTGTCTGTATGCCTGGCAACATCTGCAGATAGTGTAAGGGGTTGGCATTGCCGAGAATCTGCGGCATGTTTTGCATGGTGTTCATCTCCCACGATATTGTGCCGTCAGTGTTGTTGTGTATTGCTATAGTTTGTTTGTTACCAGTAATTATCACGCTGTCAATATTCAAGCCCTGCATCTCCTCTGGTTGTTGAGCATTCAGGACCAGAGGAGCTATACAGGACATGATGTATATAAGCATTTGTTTCAACTTATTCAGAGATAAAGTCTTTGTAGTCGTCGCTAAGTTGTGTGTATTTGTCGATTACTTTCTTGAAGTCGGTCTCGTTGAAGAATGCGCTGAATGTACTGTAGGATGAGCCGTCGTGGAAGTAGATGGTTGGTTCGGCTTTCCAATAACGGTAATAATAGCCTGCCTCCTCAAACGATTCGAGTTTGAATGTGGCTTGTGTTGTTGTGCTGCCGTCGTAGAAGATGTTGATGTCAGACAAGGCATTGGCTTGGTTGATGTATGACTTGAATTGACTTTCCGACTCGTCATTGTCGTGTGCGCATTCGATATAGTCGGAATATTTCTTGGCATCGATTATTGTGCCTTGTATTAGCAATTCGCCGAGGACGTCGATTTTGACCAGTACGTTTTTGCCATTTACATCATCGAAGTCGTCATCGTCTATGTCGTCTATGTTGCTTTGTGGCATACCGGAAACATCGGCTGATGCAGAGAGTGATATTACCTTTTTATTGCTTTTGGTGAATTCAAAGTTAACTGATGCTTTGCTGTTCGCAGTGTATGCAGCCTGAGACAGATTGAATGTATAGCCATTGTTCAGCTCGACCTTGCTTGCAACTGTCAGACTATTTTTGCTGAGGTCGAACTTGTTGTTTGCCGAAATGTTTTTGATGTCTATGTCAACAGTTGCTTTAACAACGTTGCGCCCACCCTGAGTCAAGGTCAGGATAATATGCTCTGGTACTTTGATGGTATAGTTGTAATGGTCTTGTGTTATGGTGTAGATGTATGTATCGTATGTCCAGTCGTTTTCTGTTTTAGAGTCATGATCCCAATCATAATCTTCCTCTGTGATTGTTCCGGCATCCACGTTGATGGTTTTACCGCTGGTTTCTAGCTTTAGAACACATTGTGTGCCGTTTTGGTCGGTGAAGATGAATTGCAGGTCGTTAGCTGCATTTTGAATCCACTTGCCGTTGTTGGCGGTGAAATGGCCTGTAAAGTTGGATATGGCAATAAGGCGTTTGTAGTCAGTATCTATGTACGTATATATATAATGAGATGTATGTTTCCAGTACTCATAGTTGTAAGTATCTTCGTCTGAGGTGGTTGTAGAGGCACCCAATTGGGTCGTAAGGTCGTCTAATACAGCATCGGCCCAGTCTTCTACGTTATCCCAATCGTAGTTGGAGTCGAGGTATGTGTCATTTATATAGTGACCGAGAGTTGAAAGGTCGTTGAAGTCGGAGGCAGGTAACATGTCGCTTACTTTGAGTGCAATTTCTTCAAGTCTTTCTTTCTGTTGTGCAGGGGATAGGGCTTTGTCCTCTGATGGCTTTACTGGCTCGACAGGTGTCTCTGGGTCCTTTACTCCTGAATCATCGTCGTCGCCACATGATGTGAGATATGCGCACGATGCGCATAGAATTGCTATAAAAGCAAGTTTAACTTTGGTATTCATGATTGATAAAAATAAAAAAAAGTTGATGATGTTTTTAAATTAATAATCGTTCTTTGTTCTGAGTTGCTGCTGTCGTCAGAATCCGTTTTGTTTCTTTTCGCGTATGCCGGTGGCTTCGATTACGTTTATTACGTAGTCGCCCAGTTTCTCGCATTCGGCAATGATGTCCATGTAATAGACTCCCATCTGGTAGTCGTAGAGGTGGTTGTTGATATCCACCACGTTTTGGTTTTTGAGTTGGTTGCGGTAGTTGTTGATTTCGTGTTCTATGTTGTAGCATCTGTTGAGATCGACGTAGCGCTGCTCACCGTATTTCACCACGATGGTCATTTGGTCGAGGGCGTCGTCGTCGAGGGTCATCATGTTGGTGATGTGCTCATATTGTTTTTCGGTGAAGTCGTTTTGTGAATACTGACGTTTGCGGCTCAGTGTGCGTGCCAGGTTGTAGCAGGCGTCGCCTATCGATTCGAGCTCGCTCACCATTCTCAGCATGTGTTGTATCTCTGTCTTCGACTCGAGCGAGAGGCGTCCGTCGCTCACTTGGTTGAGGTAGTTGGCTATCTGTACCTCCATCTTGTCGGTGATGCTTTCGTATTTTTCTATGCGCGAGAAGAGGTGGTTGAATTCATCGCCTTTGGTGGTGTGCAGCAGTTGCTGTACGAATCCGTACATCTTGCGGCAGCGGTCGGCAAATACACCAATTTCTTTTTTGGCATTGAGGATAGACAGTTCGGGTGTTTGCATGAGGCCGGCTGTGATGAATTTCAGGCGCGACTCTTCGTCTTCAGCTTCCGGTTTAGGCTTGATTATGAAGCACACGGCCTTTTCTATCCATGGCACAAACCATATCATGATGAATGTGTTGGCTACGTTGAATGCCGAGTGGAATGCGGCAAGCACTATCGAGCCGTTCTCCTTGGCATAGCTGATGTCGGTATTGATGAGCGAGGTGTCGCAACCTACTATGTGGCACACCATGGTGAAGAACGGGTGCAGTATGCACAATACCCAGATTACTCCTACCACGTTAATCATCATGTGTGAGAATGCGGTGCGGCGTGCCGATACGTTGGCACCCAGGGCGGCTATGTTGGAGGTGATGGTGGTGCCTATGTTCTCGCCCAGCACGAGTATGATTCCCAACTCGATGGGCAGCACACCGGTGGAGCAGAGTGTCATGGTGATGGCCATGATGGCTGCCGACGATTGTACGCACAGTGTGAGTACTGTTCCGATGAGCAGGAATATGAGTGTGGTCCAGAGGCTTGACGGGTCAAACGATTTGAAGAAGTTGATGACATCGGGGTTCTTGTCAAGCTCCATCGACATGCCCGTCTGGCGCAGGGTGACGAGACCAATGAAGAGGAATGCCATTCCGAAGAGGAACTCGCCCATGTTCTTATACTTCTTCATGTAAATCATGATGATGCCGACGAAGGCAGCTATGTAGGCAAAGACACTGATGTCGAATGCAAATCCGAGGTTCATAATCCATGCCGTGACGGTGGTGCCTACGTGTGCACCCAGAATGATGCTGATGGCTTGGGCCAGTGTGAGCAGACCTGCGTTGACAAACGATACGGTCATCAGCGTCGTGGCGGTTGAAGACTGTATGCTGGCTGTGACAAGCATACCTGTGATGGCACCCATGAAAC
This sequence comes from uncultured Prevotellaceae bacterium, assembly GCA_937915745.1. Classification (GTDB taxonomy): domain Bacteria; phylum Bacteroidota; class Bacteroidia; order Bacteroidales; family Bacteroidaceae; genus Colivivens. The sequence continues at coordinate 27,188 of CALGGJ010000039.1, forward strand.
GGTTGGCCGTCATCTTTTGCAACATGTTACGAAGTTGCGGACCGGCCATTTTCTGCAGACCCTCGCTCAGGGTTTTCATTCCGAACATGAGGAGTGCCAGAGAACCGAGCAGGGTGAAAATTACTGTAAAACTCATTTAGTTGAAGATTTATTAGGAAGGCAGACATAGCACGCCTTTCCCCGATATTTGCTGCAAATTTAGTAAAAAGACATTAAACTACATGCGACCGACACATATTTTTAGCGATTTAGTGTGGCATTTTCGTGTCAAGGAGTTGTAATTTGAATGCATTTAATCCCAAACTCATATGGAAAGTGAAGTTAGGAAGGTCTGAATTTATTCGACGGTGCGTAACGTGTTTTTGCGACTGCGCACTCACGACCCTGCGACTGCGCACTCACGACCCTGCGACTGCGCACTCACGGCCCTGCGACCGCGCACTCATTTTTTAACCCAAATCGGTCATTAGCGTTTAGATGATTTTAAGTTTATTTTCGAGCAG